>CACYHJ010000093.1 GCA_902774165.1 Oscillospiraceae bacterium | reverse complement strand
AAATGACGGCGAAATTCAGCTTGCAGGCCTCGGGGTCCCGCACGTCGTATTTGCCGCCGGCGCTGACGCCGCAGATGGTGATGAGAACCAACGCGACTACAACGGAGATCACGCGAAGAAATACGTTTTTAATCATGAGCTTCTCCTTTTCCGCCGCGCTGTTTCGCGGCAGGGTAATTTCTGATACGGAACGCTGCCGTATTTATCCTTATTATACACAATCAAACGGCCAATGGCAAGAATTCCGCCGATTTTTATAAAAAAAATTTACAACGGCGGCGGATTGTGGTAAAATGGCGAAAAACGCTGGGAGGCGCGTCTCCATGAAAAATTCTGTCCCGGTCGCAGGTTGGTCCCTTGCGATCATCCCCAACAAGACCGTAACGCGGGAAAAAATCGAGCTTGTCACCGCCGACGAGGTCCGAAACAACAAATACGGCGTCATTCCCGCCGAGGTGCCCGGAAATTTCGAGCTGGATATGATGCGGGCGGGCTTTCTGCCCGATCTGTATTACGCGGACAATATCCTGAAGGCGCAGGAACTGGAAAACCGGCACCTCTGGTACGCCGCGGAATTCGAGAGCGCGCCCCGGGAGGGCTTCGACGCGTTCCTCAATTTCGAGGGCATCGACACCGCCGCCGAGATTTTCCTTGACGGGGAGTATATCGGCTTTTCGGAGAATATGTTCGTCCCCTTCATCCACCGGCTGGAGGATGAGGAACGAACGAAGCATTCTCTTGTGGTGCATATTATCCCCGCCATGATCTACGCCCGCGAGCGGGAAAACTCCGCGTCGGCCTTCGCCCACAGCTACAACGACGACTCGGTCAAGCTCCGCAAAGCGCCGTATATGTACGGCTGGGACATCATGTGCCGCATCGTCTCCGCGGGCCTGTGGAAGCCCGTCACGGTGGAATACAAGCCGAAAAACCGGATCCGGAACGTGTTTATCTATCCCCATTCCCTCTCCGAAACCCACGCGGATATGCGCTGCCGGATCTCGGTGACGATCGAGGAGGACTTCGCGTCGGATTATTCCTACCGGGTGGAGGGCTCCTGCCGCGGCAGGTCCTTCGTCTTCGACCGGGCGCTGATGAGCGTGGACGCCCTGGACGGCTTCGGGATTCCGGAGCCTTACCTGTGGTACCCGCATAATTACGGCGAGCAGAATCTTTACGATATCCGGGTGAGCCTTCTTTATAAGGGCGCGGTCTGCGACGAAAAAGAATTCCGCATCGGCCTGCGGATCACGGAGATCGACCGCACCAGCCTCGCGGGCGACGACGGCGAATTCGTGATAAAAGTCAACGGGAAAAAGATCTTCTGCATGGGATCGAATCTGGTGCCCACCGACGCGTTCCCCTCGCGGATGAAGGATTATACCATGCGCCAGTGTGAGATGCTGGCGGATCTGGGCTGCAATATCGTGCGCTGCTGGGGCGGCAACGTATACCCGGACGAGGAGTTCTTCGACTTCTGCGACGAGCACGGCATCCTCGTCTGGCAGGATTTTGCCATGGCCTGCGGCAGATATCCGCAGGACCTGCACACCCGGGAGCTTTTGGAGGAGGAGGTCACGCATATCGTGCGCAGCTTCCGCAACCATCCCTCCCTCGCGGTGTGGGCGGGCGACAACGAGTGCGACAGCCATGAGCATAAACAGTTCTGGAACGGCCGCCGCTGCAACGCCGTCGACCCCAACAGCAACCTTCTGACCCGCGGGTTGATCCCCTTCGTGCTGCGCAACGAGGATTTCACAAGGCCCTATCTGCCAAGCTCCCCTTACGTGGATAAAAACGCCTTCGCGCAGGATCTCTCCGGCAACGAGCAGCAGGCGGAGCAGCACCTCTGGGGGCCCCGCGATTTCTTCAAGGGGCCGTTCTATGTGGATTCCACGGCGCATTTCGCCTCGGAGACCGGCTATCACGGCTGTCCGTCTCCGGATTCTCTGAAAAAATTCATCTCGCCGGAGCACCTTGACAGAATGGGCGACGGCAAAAAGAGCGACGATCCGGAATGGATGCTGCATTCCAGCACCTTCCGCACCGACCCCGCCGCGCCCTTCAATTACCGGACCTCGCTGATGATCCGACAGGTCGAGCGGCTGTTCGGCGCGGCGTCGAAGGACCTCGATACCTTCGCCCTGCAGAGCCAAATCTCCCAGGCGGAGGCGAAAAAGTTCTTCATCGAGCATTTCCGCTGCGGCAAATGGCGCCGCACCGGCATCATCTGGTGGAACCTGATCGACGGCTGGCCGCAGGTCTCCGACGCGGTGGCGGACTGGTACGGCGTGAAAAAGCTGGCGTATTCGTATATCAAACGCTCCCAGCAGACCTTCTGTCTGATGTTCGACGAGCCGTCGGGCGGAAAACTCCGTCTGAAGGCCGCAAACGACGCGCAGACGGACGTTCCCGCCGCTTATAAAGTCACCGATCTCACCTCCGGCACGGTGGTGCTGGAGGGGGCGTGCGCCGTTCCCGCAAACGGGATCGTTTCGCTTGACGAGATCATCGAAATCCCCGGCGCGTTTTATCTCATCGAATGGACCGGCGATCGGGCCGGCAGAAACCACTACGCCGCCGACATTTACCACGGACTGGATTTTGAACGGTACGTCGAGAACATGAAAAAGGCGGGATTCTTCGACGCTCTGGAAGGGTTCGGCCGATAAGAAAAGCGACGGCGGGCGGGTTGTCCGCCGCCTGAAAAAGCAACACAGCGGGACGTTTTCAGCGTCCCGCTGTGTTGCTTTTTTATCGGTTTATGCTCCCGTAAAGAGTCTGCGGAAGAAGTAGAGAATGTTGTGGAAGAAGCGTACGATCGCGCCGCCGAAACCGGTGTGGTACTTGCCGCAATAGTTGCAGGGGACCGAGGCCTCCGCGCCCTCGCGGACCATGTCGACTACAACGTCAGTCTCGTTGAGGGCGTAATCTGCCGCGCCGATCACAAGATATCGGGTATCCTTGCCCTGCTCGTGCATCTGCTTCAGCAGGCCGACCAGGTCCACCGTGACGGTGTATGCGTTCGCGCCCTTCTGTTTTACCGTGAAGAATTTGCCGGACGTCTCGACAACGCCGCTGATCTCGCTGACGGTCAGCTCCGAGGATTCCTGATCGGTCGAGCTGAACACCGCAAAGCCGGCAAGGGATTTTTTGTCGCTGACGGTGAAGGTCATGGACTTGCCGTCCTCGGCGATCGTGTGGGTTACCTCCGGGACGTCCGCGTCGCAGAGGACCTTGAACGATCTGCTCTGCGCTGCCGTGCCGCCGATGGGGGTTGCCGTCACCGTGCAGGTGTAGGTCGCGCCGTCCGTGAGCAGCGCTTTCCCGTTGTCGTCCGCCGCGCGGATCGCAGGATACGGATCCATATCCAGCTCGGGGAAGAAATAGGTCTCTGCCATCGGCATAAAGAAGTATCTGCGGGCGCTGTCGTATTCGCTCTGAGAGATCACCTTGCCTTTTTTGTCGGTCAGGGTATAGCTCATCGCGCTGTTTTTGCGCAGCTTGGTCAGCGTCATGAACTGGTTGGAGTATTCGCACACCGGCGAGACCGCCAGCTTCTCCCAGTTCACGGGCGGCAGGAACGATTCTTCGTCGAACGGTTCAAAGGGGTTCACGCCGAGGACCGCGTTCAGATCGGCGCCGCCGATGATATGGAAATCCTCCAGCAGCGCGACGCTGTTCCAGTCGCCGTAGAAGGAAAGGAAGGGGAGTCCTAAGTCGGATCCGCTGTTTTCATTCGCGGTCAGGCGAACGAAGCCGTCCAGGAACAGACCCTGTTCCGCGCCGATGGAATCCGCGTAATCGGCGAACTGCGCGTCCGCCGTCACGGTCGCCGTCACGGTCGCGCTGCCGTTCGCCGGCACGGCGACCATGCCGTCCGCCGCGTCGCCGCCGAAGGTCACGGCTGCGCCGCGCCCGGTCATGTCAACGGAATTCTCCTTGAAGAAGACGCCGTCTTCGGTCGTCAGCGCGTCCTGCGCCAGCGCGGTCGCCGAAAGGGTGTAGGTCAGCGGCTGCGCCGTCAGATTGGTCACGGTGAAGGTAAAGCTCTTCGCCGCCTTGTCGATCCCGTCGCCCAGCTCGGCTTTGGGCTTTGCGCTGCCGGCCACGGTCAGGTACGCCTTCGCGCCGATCGCGTCGGCCGCGTTCGCGACGCCCGCGCCCTGCTTGAGCGGGGAGCCGAAAACGCCCTCTGCGGTCATCGGGGTCGCGGTGTTCATGAGCAGCGTGTCAACAAGGGTGTTGAGCTTGAGCGCCGTTTTCGGCGCGCCGCTGCCGGAGAAATACTGCCGCACAAGAGCCGCGATTCCCGCAAGCTGCGGGGACGCCATGGAGGTACCGTCCATCGTTTCATACCCGTCGCCGGGGATCGCGGAATAGATGCTGCCGCCCATTGCGGTGATCTCGGGCTTGAGCTTCAGCTCGTCGGTCGGGCCCCAGGAAGAAAAGCTGCTCAGCCCGGTGATGAGCGTATCGCGGAAGGAGAAGCTGAGCTTCTTTGTCGCCGCGGATTTCATGAATTCGCCGTCCTCTTTCGAGATGAAGAACGCGGGGATCGCGTCGGCGCTGTCATAGATCACGTAAGGGGTGATCAGTCCGCCGTTGACGTTGTTATAGATCGCCACCGCCTTCGCGCCCGCCGCGGACGCGGCGTTTGCCTTTTCGGAGAAGGTCAGCGGGCTGCCGTCGGCGTTCTCGCCGCCGCGGCTGATCAGCGCGATCTTGCCGCTGAGCTTTTTTCCGGTGAAATCGGCCTTCGCGCCGAAGCCGCAGTCGACATAGGCGTAGGTGCCGGATCCGAGGTCCTGGATCGACACGGAGAGGACGTTCCCGTTCGCGTCGGCGTGGGATGCGTTCATGAACGTGATTTTCCGGTCTCCCACATGAAGCGAGTCCGCATAGAAATTGTCTGCGCTGGCGACCGAGAGGACCGCGTCGTAGGTGGACGGGTCCGCCACAAGGCTGAACGCCGGGTTGCTTGTCGGTACGTCGGAGCCGTCGCCGGGCGCAAAGCCGGAGTTGCCGGCGGAGGCCGCTACGGTAATGCCGCGGGTGCGCAGCCGGTTGTATACTTCGGCCGTGACGTCGTCGGGATAATCAAAGAATCCGCCGTCCGCGCCCAGGCTCATGTTCACAACGTCCGCGCCCAGAATTGCGGCGTCCTCCAGCGCGGCGAGGATCGACGCGTCGTCCGAGCCGCCGATCGAATCGTCAAAGACCTTCATCACGGCGATCTGCGCGTCGGGCGCCATGCCGATCATGGAGGCCGTCTCATCCGCCGCGGCGATGCCCGCCACGTGGGTGCCGTGGCCGATGTTGTCGGTCACCTTGTCGCTCTTGCCGCAGTAATCCCATGCAAAGGGGATCTTTGCGCTCTTGAAGACGTTTTTCGCCTTCGCGCCGCCCTGTTCCGCCCGCAGCGCCTGCGTCGAAAACAGATTCGTCATGGCGGACGAAGTGTATTTCCCGGAGGCTTTGACTGCTGCGGTCTCCGCGAACGCTTCGTGATAGATATCCGCGCCCGTGTCGAGAATCGCGATCAGCTGTCCCTTGCCGGTCAGCCCCGCCGCCCGCGCGGCGTCCGCGCCGACGAAGTTCTGCGATATATCGTTGTTGTGGGTTTTGGTGTCCAGTTTCCGGTAGGTGCGGGCGACAAACGCTTCTCGCACACCGTCCATTGCGCGGATCTGCGCAAGATAACGGTACGGCGCTTTCACGGAGAAGCCGTTCAGCAGCACGTCGTAATCATAGCCGAATTCCACCGCGCTCTGCTTCGGCGCGCCGCGTCTGCCGGCTGCGGTCGTCCCGCCTTCCAGCGCGGAAATCTGCGCCTTGACGTTCTCGCGGGCGTCGCCGGCCGCCGGAGCGTTTTTCCGTCCGGAGCCGTCCGCCGCGGGCGCGCCTTCCATCGCCACGATGATCGTGACGACGCGGTCGGGATCCGCCGTCTGCCCGCCGTTGAGCGTCACCTTTTTCAGGATCCGGTTGACGGCGTTTTCATGGGCGATCTCTTCGATCGTCTTTTCGGTTTCCGGTACGTCCGCGGCGAATGCCGACGGCAGGAACGCCGTCATGAGCATCAGCAGCGCGATCAGCACGGAAAACGCTTTGGTAAGTCGATTATGTGTCATAAAAATCCTCCTGTTCCTAATGACCTGTATACATCTTACCACGCAATGTTTGCATAAATGTTGCAAAAAACAAACAAATCTTAAAAAATTAAAATTTTTAATTATTTCGCTGCCGGTTTTTTATTGAATTGCTTTCACAATTGCAAAAATCTATTGATATTTCCAAGGCAATCAACTATAATAGATAAATCAGATCAAATCTGTATAAAAAAGGAGGTGAAAAGCAATGACAGATCAGGAAATGCTGAACGTGATCCGCGAGACCGTCTGCACGTTTGTGAAGATCGATCCCGAAAAGATCACCGGCGACACCAATATCCGCACGGACCTCGGTATGAATTCCCTGGAGCTTGTGAACCTTGCCGTCGCCATCGAAGACGCGTTCGACGCCGAGATCCCAGACCGTGAGGTGACCGGTATCGAGACCGTGGACGACGTGATCCGCATTATCAGAGAGTATCAGGAGTAATGTTATGTATACCAGACAGGACTTTGAAAAATCGGCGCAGATGCTGATGCAGCAGCCCGGAGATTTCAGCGCGTGGGAATTTTATCTCGGCAACACCGCGCAGTGGGGCGATTACCCTGTTTTCTCCCATGTGGGACGGGAGCATCTGCGCTCACAGTTTATCCGCGACGTGGAAGCGCTTGCGGTATTCTTCAAAAACGAACTGAAGCTGCAGGCGCAGGATTGTTTTACAATCTTCATGCCCACCAACGCGGAGGGGCTGATCGCCTTTTTTGCGCTGAACAAGATCGGCGTGATTGTGAATTTCATCCATCCGCTGCTCTCGTCCGATAAAGTTTCGGCGATCATGGACTTCACCGGCAGCAAGGGCGTCATGCTCCTTGATCTGTTCGTGCCAGGGAACCTTGAGCTTCTGAAGAAAAAGGGCGTTCCCGCCGTGATCGTCAACCCGAAGCAGTACGCCTATCCCGACTGTATCATGTGCCCGCGGGAGGAAAAGACCGCCGCCATGCTCTCGGACGCCGGCGTTGAACATTACGGCTGGTCGGAGACGGTCGCGAAGTACGCAGGGCAGAGCGTGGAAAACATCCCCCACGGGCTGAAATACGTCTGCGTCTATATGAACGGCGGCGGCACCACCGGCGAGAGCCGCACGATCATGCTCTCCAACACGGCGATCAACAATCAGGTTTATATGCTGGGTTCTCCCGACGTGCCCACAGAACCCGACCGCGTGGGCGTGGATACCGAGATCTGCGCCATGCCTTTTTTCCACGCCTTCGGCCTGTGCGCCGGCGGGCTTTCCGCCATCAACCTCGGCCACAAGGGCGTTTTCCTTTCGAAATTCGACGCGGAGGCCTTCGTCCGGCTGATGAAGGAAAACTGCGTCAGCGAATTCAACGGCGTACCCAATATGTATAAGAAGCTGGTGGCGACGCCCTCCTTCGACTGCGACGCGCTTGCCAACGTGAAAAAAATGTATTCCGGCGGCGACCTTGTGTCGCAGGAGCTCTGCGATAAGATGTACGCGCTGCTGCGCAAGCACGGGTCGGACGCGGAATTCTGCGCCGGCTACGGCCTGACCGAATGCTGTGCCGCCTGCGTGGTCAACCCGTTGTGGAAAAATAAATTCGGCACCATCGGTTTGCCGCTCCCCGGCCTGCGCGTCGAGATCTGGGACGATCATAAGAATAAGCTGCCGTATAACACCGTGGGTGAGATCGCCATCAGCGGTCCCATCGTCATGGACGGTTATCTCACGGAAGCAAGAGAAAAAGACGTGGGCGTCTATATTGACGATGAGGGCGTGCGCTGGGTGCTGACCGGCGATCTCGGAAAAATGGACGAGGACGCCTACATCACCTTTATCGGCAGGAAAAAACGCGTCATCATCATCTCCGGCTACAACGTGTATCCGGTGGACATCGAACGCCTTGTGGAGCCGCTGCCCTTCGTGAAGGAGTGCTGCGCGGTACAGGGCTTCGAGGGTAAGAGCCCAATTATCCGCTTATTCATCGTGCCGTCGGAGGCGGACGGCGAGCGTTCCGCGCAGGATACCTACGTCCGTTCGCTGATTGCGGAAAAGCTGAACCGGTTCAGCGTCCCGCGTGACATCCGTTACATCGACGCGCTGCCCAGAACCAAGCTTGAAAAGATCGACTTTATGTCGCTGTCCGAATTTGAGCCGAAAAAAATCTGACCTTCCTTCCGGGCCTATGAATCATCTGTTATCCGACAGTGTATTCCGCAGCAAACTGATCCGTCTGACCCTGCCCATCGCTTTTCAGAGCCTGATGCTTGCGGCGGTGGCGGCGGGGGACGCGGTCATGCTCGGGCGGCTGGATCAGAATTCCATGGCGGCGGTGTCGCTGGCGACGCAGATCCAGTTTGTGCAGAAGATCCTCGGCGCGCAGTACTGGGGCAAGGGAGATCGAAAGACGATTGACGATATTTTCTCCATGAGCCTTCGGCTTGCGGGGGCGATATCGTTTTTCTTTTTCGCCGCGTGTATTTTCTTCCCGGACGGGCTGATGCGCCTGTTCGCGAAGGATGCGGCCCTGATTGGAACCGGCGCGTCCTATCTGAGGATCGCCGGGTGGTCCTATCTGATTACCGGCGTCTCCCAGTGTTACCTCGCGGTGATGAAGATCTCCGAACACGTCGCCGCCAGCGCCTTGATCAGCGCGGGGGCGGTGGCGCTGAATATCCTGCTCAACGCGGTGTTTATTTTCGGCCTGTTTTCCCTGCCCGCCATGGGCGCGGACGGTGCTGCGCTGGCGACGCTGGCCGCCCGCTGCGCGGAGCTGATCGCGGCGGTGGCGCTGTCCTTCCGGAAGGGATATCTCCATCCGTCCGCCGCAGGCCTGTTCCGCCGCAACGCTGCGCTGGCGAAGGATTTCGGGAAGCGGGCTTTTGCGCTGCTGGGCGGCGCGCTGTTCTGGGGCGTCGGTTTTACGTCCTATACCGCGATTATGGGGCATATGGGCGCGGACGCTGCGGCTGCGAACGCTGTGGCCGCGGTGGTGCGGGACCTGATGTGCTGCCTGACCAACGGCGTCGGCGCGGCGGCCTGTATCATGGTGGGCAACGAACTGGGCGCCGGGGACCTTGAAAAAGGCAGACTTTACGGCGCGCGGCTGTCAAGGCTGTCTGTCCTGATCGGCGTGCTGTCCACGCTGCTTGTGCTGGCGGTCACGCCCGCCGCGGTGAAATTCATGAAGCTGACGGACACGGCGCGGGAATATCTTGTGGGGATCATGGTCGTGATGGCGGTCTATATGATCGGCCGGTGCATCAACACGGTGGTGATCAACGGCGTGTTCGCGGCGGGCGGCGACAACTGGTTCGACGTCTATTCCCTTGCGGTGTGCATGTGGGGCATGGCGATCCCCCTCGCCGCGCTGGGCGCCTTCGTGTTCCATTGGCCGGTGGTGGTCGTGTATATCTTCACCTGCGCCGACGAGATCGGCAAGCTGCCGTGGGTCTATCTCCATTACAAAAAATATAAATGGGTCCGGGATCTGACAAGATAAAACCCCCGGCGTACCCGATGGTAATAAAGATGAAACGTTTTGCTTCTATATTATATATCGTTATAATAATCGCTCTGACGTTCTGCGGCGCGGCCCTGACCGCCGTCGCGGAGGCGGACGATCCGGACGCGGAAAAATCGTCGGCGGTCGCGCTGCGGGTCGCGCCCGTCGCCTCCGACGCGGTATGGATCGACGTGCTGGATCTTCCCGCGTATGAGGACTGTCCCCACGTGCTGTTCCTGCCCGCGGGGATTGACCGCAGCCGCCTGCGCGTCAGCTTCGACGGGCCGGAGCTGTCCGTCAACGGCGTCCCGCTGACCTCCGGCGCCGCGACGAACGTGTTTTCGCAGGACGGCGACTGTACCGTCACGACGCCGCAGGGGAGCTTCCCGCTGAAGGTGGTTTCCTCTGAAAATCTTCCGGCGATCTATCTCAATACGGAAAGCGGTTCTCTTTCCCCGGTCCACGCGGACAAATCCCATAAAGAAAAAGCAACGCTGTGGGCGGCGGAAAACGACACCCTGACCGTCGACGGCGCGGCGCTGGAATATCTCAAGGGCCGCGGCAACACCAGCTGGCGCGCCGGGGAGAAACGAAGCTACAATATCAAATTTGAAGAAAAAACGCCGCTGCTGGGCATGAAGGCGGCAAAAAAATGGGCGCTGATTTCCAATAATCTCGACCCGACGCTGATGCGAAACGCCGTCGCCTATACCGCCGCGCGGCTGACCGGGCTGCCCTATACGGTAGATTTCGCCTTCGCGGATCTCTATATCGACGGGGTCTACCGGGGAAATTATATGGTCTGCGAGAAAATCGAGGTCGGCAAAAACCGGATCGATATCGCCGATCTGGACGACGCGAACAAAAAAGCAAATCCCGGCCTGACGCTTTCCGACGCCCGGCGCATGGAGTCCGTCGGCAAAAAAAAGGCTGCCCGCGCCTGGTGCGACCTTCCTGCCGACCCGAAAAATATCACCGGCGGGTACCTGCTGGAATTTGAATATCCCGATGCGTTTGCGGCGGAGCGCAGCGCCTTTATCACCGAATACGGCACCTGTCTGATTCTGCACACGCCGGAATATGCGACGAAAAGCGAGATCGACTATATCGCGGAGCTTTATGAAGGCTTTGAGCAGGCGCTGCTTGCGAAGGACGGCGTCAATAAAGAAGGAAAACACTTCAGCGAATACATCGACATGGATTCCTTCGTCGACGGGCTGCTGCTTTATGATTTCACGGCGGATCAGGACGGCGGCCATACCAGCTGGTATCTTTACCTGCCGGAAAATTCGGACCGGTTTTATATGGGCCCGGTCTGGGATTTCGATATGGCGATGGATGACGCCGACGCCGCGCCGGATCTTGCCGCCGCCCAGGCGAGGGCGATGTACGACCGACGGCACCCGTTTTCCCGCAATCCCGAAAAAACGATGATTGAGATGCTCTGCTCCCGCCGGGAGTTCGTCGATCTGGAATCGGAGCGGTTCCGGACGCTTTCCGCCGTCTTTCGGGAGGAGCTTGTTCCCGCGGCGGAAACCCTGTTTCAGCGGATCGAACGCTCCGCCGCGACGGACGCCCTGCGGTGGCGATACAGCGTCGACCAGCGAAAGGACGTCCGGCTGCGCTCTTATGTTTCCGAACGAACGGCGCGGCTGGAGGAGTGCTTTGCGAATCTTGATGCGGAGATTCAGACGGTTTATGATCAGATCAAAGCTTCAGGCGGGGATCGGACCTCGTCAAAAGGACATGCGGCAATTATTTACGCCGGCGGGGGCGTCGCCGCTGCCGCGCTGATCGTCACAGCCGTCCTGGTGAGAAAAAAAAGATATAAAAAGAAAAAATAAAAAACTGCAGTATGGGCCCGTTTTCGGTTCCGGTTTATCCGCCGGTTTCGGAAACGGGCTTCTTCGTTTGTCTCCGGATGTCAGGGATTGGAAAGAGAATCAGGACAGAAACATTATAATTGTTGTGAAATAATGTTATTATACTACAAAAAAAATAAAAATGTTCACATTTTCGTATTGATAATTGTAAAATAATAATGTAGAATAGATAATGCAAATATGTCAGAAAATAGGAGGAAACCCTATGAAACACGGCAAGAAATGGCTTTCGCTATTGCTTTCTCTGGTAATGGTGCTGTCGGCGGTACCCTTCAGCGTCATTACGGCAGTGGCGGACAACAGCGGCAGGATCCTGTCCTCGGGCTGGAACGTCGTCATCGGCGTGCCCGAGACGGTGTATATGACGCCGCAGAACAACTACGGTACCGCGACCACAAGCGTAAAGTATTACGTCAATAATACGGTCAGCTCCTCCGGCGGCATTTCGCTGGATAGGGAAAAAAGCAAGACTGTGGGCAAGTTCTACATTTACAGCCCGCAGATCAGCTCCGTCACCGGCGTTTCCGTCAACGGCGCGAGCCTCGGCAGCTGGGGCCTGACCAAGAGCGGGAACCTGACCTACGACGATTCCTTCACGCTCACGCTCTCCAGCGGCATTTCGTCCTCCCAGACCAGAACGCTGGAGTGGACGATCAACTGTACCATGACCGACGGCACCACGGCGACCTTCTACGCCTGGACCGTGGCGTACGCGCCTTATCTGTCCCCCGTTTTCGCGGCAGGTAAATGCAAGAACACCCGCGGCTCCAACTCCTTCGGCTCCGGCCTGTCCTGGGTCAGCGGCATCCACGGCATTTCTACCGCCGGCGGGTACTATCCCTACAACAACTTCCTGCCGCTGCTGGGCGGCCCGACCCAGGGCAACGGTGAGACGAGCCCGGACTCGTGGTTCAACGGCGGTCAGCAGTGCGGCCTGCCCACCAAGGGCGGCTGGTACACCAGCAAGGAATACGGCTATAACTATGGCGACGAGACGCTGTGCGTCTTCGAGCGCTCCGGAGAGGCATTCATCAACGTGGATACCAGCCGGTATACCAACCTGAACCAGATCCCGAACCTTGACGGCGGCATCTACGTTACCGATAACGAGGGCGCCGGCACCGTCTGGGGATACTGGGGCAAGCTGAACAACTGGGGCGACAGGATCCAGTCCGGCAGAGAATGGCATACCCGCAAAACCACCAATCCCAGCGAATACGACGCAAGCGTCGATATTTACAGCGGCGACCGGTGGACGAACCGCGGCAAAAACTGGGCGATCAGAAACTGCGCGATGAATTCCTCGATCCCCAGCGGCTGGGTCGCGTTCCGCGGCGCGTTCGGCACCGACGGCAGCGGCGACCGCTGCTTCTGTATCCTCGACAGCTACGTCAACTTCATTCAGGTCAACAAGAGCAGCTGGAGAAACGCGATCAACACCGCGCAGAGCTACGGCTTCCAGCGCGGCTGGTTCACCAACGGCTCCGATTTTGACAACTGGAAAAACTATCTGAAGTCTGTCGCAGTGGCCGTCGGCACGCCCACGACCACCAGCTGCAGCACCACGAATCTGACGAACCAGACCAATACTCTTGCCAAAGAGTATGCCGGCGCGGCGGATGGCGTCAACGGCGCGCAGGTCAACGATCTGGGCGTTGTGAAGGTCCTGAACAGCGACGGTACCTTCAGCAACAAGTATAAGGTCGTCAACATCTCCGGCGTGTCCAACCCCGTCGAGACCGAAACCATCCGCGCCGGTTACGCCCTGACGCTCAAGAGCGCGTCGATCACGAACTTCACCTACAAGGGCAACCTTCTGAAGAAAAATCAGAAGACGGCGAATACGGAATTCACAAACGCGAATCTGAATACCGGCCTCGGTATCATCAATACCGACGCGAACGTGGTATACAAGCATATCACGCAGACGCAGATCAACAACCAGGAGCATCGCCGCACCTTCTATTATCTCGGCAACGACAAGACCGTGACGGTGGATCCCAACGGCGGCAGCTGGAACGGCAGCGCGTCGACGACGAACGTGACCGGCTCCTATTCGGGCACCTTCACCCCGAAGAATCCCGACAACCGCGACGGCTACACCTTCAGCGGCTGGGAGATTTCCAGCGGCGGCGGCTCCCTGAGCGGCAGCACCTACACCTTCGGCGCCTCCAACGGCACGCTGCGCGCAAAATGGACGCCGATCAACTACACCATCACCTATGACGTGGACGGCGGCACCGCGATCGGCAGCCTCACCTACAATATCACCTCCACCAACAAGCTGCCCGCGGCGGTGAAAACCGGCTACACCTTCGGCGGCTGGAAGCCCACCGCGAACGCCGGAAACTGGAGCAGCTCGACGACCTACGCCAAGGATACGGCTGTTACCGGCAAGTGGGGCAACGTCACGCTGAAGGCGCAGTGGACGCACGCTGAACAACCCGACGAAGACCGGCTATACCTTCAAGGGCTGGAGCGGCACGGACCTGACCGGCGACGCAAACACCAGCGTCACGGTGCTTCAGGGCTCCACCGGCAACCGCAGCTTTACCGCAAACTGGATCGCGCATACCTACACCATCGCCTATCTTGCCAACGCCACCGGCAGCAGCATTCCCGTCACCGGTACCACCGGCACCACGGCGAAGACCTACGGCGTGAACGCGACACTTCAGGCCAACGGCTTTGCGAGAGACGGCTATACCTTCAAGGAGTGGAACACCGCGGCCGACGGCTCCGGCACGTCCTATGCGGGCGACGGCACAGCGGTCCTGACGACCGACCTTTCCTCCGTAGACAACGATACGGTCTATCTGTACGCGATCTGGACGCCCGTTGAGTATACGGTCACCTTTGATACCGACGGCGGCGACGCGATGGAGGCTCTGACCTACACCGCAAACTCCACCGATACCCTTGCAACGCCCACCCGCACCGGCTGGACCTTCACCGGCTGGACGGTCACGGCTGCGGCGGGCAGCTGGACGCTGAACGCATCCGTCAGCGACGGCGCTTCCCTCAACGGGAAGTGGGGCGACGTGACCCTGAAAGCCAACTGGACGGTCAACCACTACACCATCGCTTATGACGCCAACGGCGGCACGAGCCTCAGCGGCGCCGGGATCGATCCCGCGACCAAGGCTTATACTGACGTCGACTTCCGCCTCGCGGTCAACGATAAGTTCACCAAACGCGGCTATGAATTCCTCGGCTGGGATACCGACGCCAACGCAACGACGCCCGCCTATCCCGAAACCGACGGCGTTGCTGCTCTTGTGGCCGCTCCGCTGACGGCGGAGGACGGCGTGACCGTCACCCTGTACGCGATCTGGAAGGGTATCGACTATAAACTTCTGGTAAATCCGAACGAAGGAACCTATGGCGGCGAGAGCTCCATCACGATCCTCACACAGCACGTCGACGACGTGATCACCCTGCTCACTCCCGAGAGAGAGGGCTATGAGTTCCGCGGCTGGGAGATCGCGGATTGGGACGGCGAAGGCGCTCCCGAGCTGACGAACACGGACGGCGTCTGGACGGTCCGGATGAACGCGGGCAACGCGACGATCACCGTCAAATGGCGCGCGATCGGATATATCCTGACGGTCGATCCCAACGGCGGTACCTACAACGGCCTGAGCGCCGGCGACGAGGACCTGCAGTATTCCGACTGGATCAACACCACCACGACCATCACGGTTCCCGTCCGCGACGGTTATGAGTTCACCGGCTGGACCTTTGACGGCGCCGGCTCCTGGGTATGGCATGAAGACGCGGGCTACGGCGTGTTCACCAGAAACCCGGCGGGCCACGCGACCCTGACCGCCAACTGGACGCCCATCAAGTATACCATTCATTTTGACGCCGACGGCGGCGAAGGCGCGATGGCGGACGTTGAAAACGTCGAGTACAACACCGACGTCGTTCTGCCGGCGAATGCCTTCACGAAGACCGGCTATGACTTCCTCGGCTGGCTTTACAACGGCGAGGAGATCGCCGACGGCGCGACCGTCCGCAACCTTGTCACGGTCAAGGGTGAGACCGCCGTTCTGACCGCGAACTGGAAACCCCATACCTACACCGTGAAGTTCCACGGCGCGGGCGGCTCCGGCGAAATGGCGGACCTGCCCTTCGAATACGGCACCGCGCAGGATCTTCCGCTCTGCAGCTTCGAGAAGGTCGGTATGCACCTTGACGGCTGGGCGACCGAAGAAGGCGGCGCAGTCGTCTACGCCGACGGCCAGAACGTCAACAACCTGACGGCGGTCGACGGCGCGGTGATCGACCTGTATGCGGTCTGGGGACCCAACGTCTACACCGTAGCGTATAACGCCAACGGCGGCGAGGGCACCATGGCGCCGGTCGACTATGACTACGGCGAGACCAAGGCGCTTTCTGAAAACACCTTCACCCGCACCGGATATCTCTTCTCCGGCTGGGCGACCAGCAAAAACGGCGACAAGGTCTATGACGACAAAGAGGAAGTCACGAACCTTTCGACGAACCACGGCGTGACGATCACCATGTACGCGGTCTGGACGCCCATCACCTACACCGTCCGGTTCCATGCCAACAACGGCACGGACGAGACGACCGAGCAGACCTTTACCTATGACAGAAACGATACCTTCGCGCTGAATCCCTTCACCAAGACCGGCTACACCTTCGTGAAATGGGCGGAGAATGCGGACGGCAGCGGCGAAAACACTTACGGCAACGGCTTCACGGTGGGCAAGGATTCGAAGAACCTTTCCGCCGAGGACGGCGCGGTCATTGACCTTTACGCCCAGTGGAAGCCCAACAACTTCACAGTCACCTTCAACAGCAATCCTCCGAAGTTCTATCAGGATACGCAGGAGGAGACTGCGACCCAGACCTTCACCTATGATACGGCGGCGAACCTGAACGCGAATCCTTACGCGTTCGCGGGCTACGACTTCCTCGGCTGGTCTCTGTCGAAGACCGCGACGGAAGCGACCTATCCCGACGGTCAGGAAGTTCTGAACCTTATCCCCGCGGGCAACGTGACGCTGTACGCGGTCTGGAAGGCGAAGACCTATACCTTCACCGTGAACAACGCAAACGGGACCGATCCGGTGGTCACCGAGTTCACGCTGGACGACGATCTGGGCTTCAAGCTGCTGACGCAGCCGGAAAAAGAGGGCTGCCACATCACCGGCTGGCGCGTCGATTACGCGACAAGCCCGGCGACCTTCGAGCTGGTGCCTTACGAGTGCACCGACCAGTACACCTACTATTACGACTACGCCGTTTACTTTGTCCCCGGCAACATCACCGCGACGGCAAGCTGGGAGATCAACAAGTATACGGTCACCTTCGAGAACATCTTTGCCGAAGCGCCCTATGACCTTCAGGAGGTCAAGGTCCCGCACGGCGGCAGCGTGGCGAACGCGCTTCCCTTCGCGCCCGAACTGATTCAGGTCAATGAGGATGTTCACTTCAGATTCGACAAGTGGGAACCCGCCAACGGCGAGAGCTTCACGAACGTCACCGCCGATTTCTGGGTGGACGCGGTTTACGTCGAAGAAGAGCACACCTGGACCCGTGCGGAGGGCGACGACGCTTACCTTGCCCCCGAATGCGAGGAGATGGGCTATGAGAACTTCGTCTGCGCCTGCGGCGAGACAAAACACGTCGATTACCCGGCGCTGGGCCATGACATCAGCGATTGGGAATTCGATTACGCGAACCGGATGCACACCGGCACCTGCTCCCGCTGCGGACTGACGGTCGGCGAGCACTGTATCTTTGATAACGGTCAGGTCATCAATACCTCCTACACCGCAAAGGACGCGATCAAGCGTTATACCTGTACGATCTGCGGCGGTTATTATGACGAGCATTACGAGATTCCGGAGCATACGCACGTCGGCGGTACGGCGACCTGCACCGACAGAGCGCACTGCGAGATCTGCGGCATGCCTTACGGCGAGTATGACAACCATAACCACGGCAACATCGTCGGCGTAAAAGAGGTTGATCCCTCCTGCACGGAGAAGGGACACAGCGCATACACCTATTGCGACCGCTGCGGCGAGCAGCTGGTCCCCAGCACCAAGCTTCCCGCGCTGGGCCACATTGATGAGGACGGCGACAATGTCTGCGACCGCTGCGGCGACGCGATGCCCGGCACAAACGGCGGAAACGGCGGCAGCGGCGGAAACGGCGGCAATGGCGGAAACGGCGGCAACGGCGGGACCATCATCGATCCCACCGGCGGCAACAGCGGCCAGGCGACAAACTTCTTCGCCCGGATCGCGGCG
>CACYHJ010000092.1 GCA_902774165.1 Oscillospiraceae bacterium | reverse complement strand
GCTGCGTGATTCTGAAAACGCTCCCGTCGCCTTTGCGCCTGCTGCTGGGTTCCCTGTTCGGCGGGTTTTCGTCGCTGCTGCTTCTGCTGCCGGATCTGGGCGCGCTGTTCTCCCTGGTCCTGAAGGCCGGCGTGTGCATGATGATCGTTTTTATCTCGTTCAAAACGTCCTCCGTCGGGCGGTTTGCCTGTGTGACCGCGATTTTTTTCGGCGTAAGCCTCCTGTTTGCCGGGGCGGTCTTCGCGGTGCAGCTGGTGACCGGCGGTGGGCAGGGAATGTATCTGAAAAACGGCGCGGTTTATTTTGATATCGGCTTTGTCTCTCTGGTGGTCACCGCCGGGGTGTGTTTTGCCGCGGTGTCGCTGATTTTTCGTTATCTGACGCCGGTCGCTCCGCCCTCGCGGGTCTTTGAGATGACCGCGGCGGTGGGGGACCGCAGGATCACCGTGCCGGTATACCATTGACGGCGTGAAAAACAGCCTTCCGGAGGAGCTGCTGCCGTTTTTTTCCGGCGACGTGACGAAGATCGAGTCCGCGCCGCCGGAGTGGGCGGGACGGCTGCGGGTGATCCCTGCCCGGACCGTCGCGGACGCGGGGCTCCTGCCGGCGTTCCGCTGCGACGAGGTCGCCGTCCGGGGCGCAGGCAGGACCTATATCACGCGGGGCGCGGTCGTCGCGGTATGCGTGAACCGGTTCACCGGCGGGGCATACCGGGGGCTGATCGGAGACGGTTTTTTTAATGAGGAAATGAAGGGGAAAGGAACATGAAACCGAGTCTGATATGGAAACGCCTGAAAATCAGGTACCTGCTGCTGCGCGGACGCGGGGCGAGCGTATATTTTAACGGGGTTTTTTATGTGAACAGCCCGCAGGCGCTGCCGCCGCCGCTGAAAAAGGCGGAGGAGGAGCGCTGCATCCGTCTGGCGGGGCAGGGGGACGCGAGGGCGCGGGATCTGCTGATCGTCCATAACCTGCGGCTGGTGGTCTACATCGCGAAAAAATTCGAGAACACCGGCGCCGGGCTTGAGGACCTCGTCTCCATCGGCACCATCGGCCTGATCAAGGCGGTGAACAGCTTCGACGGCGCGAAGAATATCAAGCTTGCCACCTACGCCTCCCGGTGCGTGGAGAACGAGATTCTGATGTTCCTGCGCAAAACGTCGAACACCCGCAGCGACGTGTCGTTGGACGAACCGCTGAACGTGGACCGGGAGGGAAACGAGCTGCTGCTCTCGGACGTGCTGGCGGACGACCGGGGCGACGTCGGCGACGGGGTGGAGCTGGAGGACGAGAAGCAGCTGGTGCTGCGGGCGGTGGACGCGCTGCCGGAGCGGGACCGGCAGATCATCTCTCTGCGGTTCGGCCTTGCGGACGGGCGGGAGTACACGCAGAAAGAGGTCGCGGACCGCATGGGGATTTCACAGAGCTATATTTCAAGGCTGGAAAAACGGATTATCGACCGTATGCGGGAAATGATCGAGACCCGGACCGTCGTGTAAGTTTTTGATCAAACGGTAAACATTTGCTGAATCCTCTTGTTTTTTTTGGTAAAATGTTCTATACTTTGAGTGAATCTCAATTCGGAAAGGAACGTTTTTATGAAAAAGATTCTGGCAATCCTTCTTGCCGCGATGCTGATGTTCTCCACCGCCGCGGTGGCCTTCGGCGCGGATACGGCGGACGGCGCGAAGCAGCTGCAGTTCGGCGAGGACGGCTCGTTCACCATTATGAATATCTGCGATATTCAGGATATTTATCCCATGAACAGAACCAGCCACACCTTCATCGAGGAGGCGCTGGCGCTTTACAAACCGGATCTTGTGATCCTCGGCGGCGACAATACGGTGGCGGATCAGCAGGATATGCCCGACGCCATCAAGGAGATCTGCGATCTGTTCGTCAGCAGCAAGACTTATTTCACGCTGGTGTTCGGCAACCACGACGAGGAGCACGGCGTCAGCAAGCAGGATATGTTCGCCTATTATCAGCAGTTCGGCGGCGAATACTGCCTTGCCTATGAGGCGGACGAAGCGCTGTCCGGCGTGGGGACCCACAACCTGACCATCCTCAGCTCCGACGGCAAAAAGACGGCGTTCAATCTCTATATGTTTGATTCCGGCGCCTACGCCCAGGACGAAAACGGCAACGGCGTGGGCTATGACAGCGTCCACGAGGACCAGATCGAATGGTATAAAAATACCTCCGCCGCGCTTGCCGCGCAGAACGGCGGCGAGGTGGTCCCTGCGATGGCGTTCCAGCACATCATCGTGCAGGAGGCTTATGACGCGCTGTTTATCGAATCGCCCTCCGATTCCGTCAATCTCGGGCAGAAATATGACAAAAAATCCTACACTTTCCTGCCCAAAGTCGCCAATATTCTCAGCGGTCTGATGATGGAATGGCCCTGCCCCGGCTATTATAATCACGGCCAGCTTTCCGCCATGGCGGAGGTCGGCGACATGGTGGCGGTGGTCAACGGCCACGACCACGTCAACAATTTCACGGTCCGCAGGGAGGGCATCGACATTGTCAGCACCAGCGGCTGCACCTATCATTCCTACGGCAAAGTCGCCAACCGCGGCTGCCGCATCATTGAGCTGAACGAAAAGAACCCCCGCAATTATAAATCCTTCACCTATACCGTCGCCGAGCAGGCGCTGAAGAAGGATTCTCAGGTTTCAAAACAGGGCGACCTCTCCAAGGCCGGCGCGTTCTTCGGCATCCTCGGCGGCAAGCTCCTCGAGGGCGTGACCGGGATCGCGAAGGTCGTATTCTTCTTCGTGAAGTAAAACGACGCATCCCCCTGTGACAGATTGAAAACGAAAACTCCCGCATGCCGCCGGCATGCGGGAGTTTTTTTTGGTGCTGCGGACGGCGGAGCGTCCGCAGCATTCGGCTTTTAAAACGTCGAAGACATATCCGCCTGAACGGCAGCCTTGACCTCTTTTTTTGCCTTGGAGCCGGCGATCTTCTCGTTGAGAATCGCGAGGAACTCGTCTTCGTGGTTGATCATCGGGTCTTCGCCCTCGACCAGGTCGATATCCTTGCCGGTCCAGGAGGAGAGGAACGCGGCGTTGGAGATCGAAAGGCCGCGGATGCCCTCAAAGCCGTTCGCCATCAGAGGCGTGCCGCGCAGCAGGTGGGAGGCAAAATCGTTCATAATGCCGGTGTGCTGGCTGTTCTCGCCGGGGCATTCCACCTCTTTGGTGGTGCTGTCCATCCGAGCGAAGCCGTTCTCGGAGCTGACGATGAAATCCGAGGTCAGCATCGACAGCTCGGTGAGCATCAGCTTGCCGTTCTCGCAGATCAGCTTTGCGCCGTCCAGCGTAACCTCAAGACGGTTCGCGCCGGGGCAGTCGCCGGTGGTGGTGACGAAAACGCCGGTGGCGCCGTTGGGATATTCGGCGAAGATGGTCACGTCGTCCTCGACCTCGATGTTATGCCACTGGCCCTCCTTGCACATGGCGCGGATCTTGCAGGGCATGCCGCAGATCCACTGCCACAGGTCCAGCTGATGGGGGCACTGGTTGATCAGCACGCCGCCGCCTTCGCCGCTCCAGGTGGCGCGCCAGGAACCGGAATCGTAATAGGACTGTGTACGGAACCAGTCGGTGATGATCCAGTTCACGCGCTTGAGCTGGCCGTATTTTCCGCTTTGGACGATCTCACGCATTTTCTGATACAGGGGGTTCATGCGCTGGTTGAACATGATGGCGTAGGTCTTGTCCTGCGTCTTCGCGTATTCGATCAGCTCCCGCACGTCCTTGGTGTAAACGCCCGCGGGCTTCTCGCTCATGACGTGCAGCCCCGCCGCCAGCGCCTGTTTTGCCATCGGGGGATGGAAATAGTGAGGGGTGGCGATGGTCACCGCGTCCACCTCGCCGGAGGCGATCAGCTCGTCGGCGGTGGCGTAGGTTTTGACCTCGGGCATCTGCTCCTTTGCCCACGCGAGTCTCGCCGGGTCAATGTCCGCGACGGCGGTCAGAACGATGTCGGGGCATTCGCCGTTTTTGAAACGGTTCAGATGGCTGGAGCCCATGTTGCCCACGCCGATGATACCCATCCTGATTTTATCCATGATAATGCAGTCCTTTCGTATTTTGATACGGGTACAGTGTAGCATATTGAGGAATAAATTACAAGAGGAAAAACTGATTTGTCGCGCTGACGCGCCGTTGCTTCGTGACTCGTGACTCGTGACTCGGAAACCGCAAGGATACGCACTGCGTCTGAGTTTATGAAACGAATCACGAATCACGAATCTCGACATCCCGACATCCCGACAAATCAGTATTTGCACATCTCTCTTTTTTCCGCATACAATGCTCCGAGGTGATAATCATGTGCGGAATCGCGGGAGAGGTCTCCTATTCGCAGGATCTGACGACGCGGGAAAACGATTTTCTGAACATGCAGAGGGTGCTCGCGCCCCGGGGACCGGACCAGCAGGGGCTTTATCTTACGCCGCGGGCGGCGCTGGCGCACCGCAGGCTGGCGGTCATTGACGTGCAGAACGGCAGGCAGCCCATGCGCGCCGTGGCCGACGGACGGGAATACGTGATCGTGTACAACGGGGAGCTTTACAATACGCCGGAGGTGCGCGGGGAGCTGATCCGGGCGGGCGTCCGGTTCGATACCCGTTCGGATACGGAGGTCGTTCTGAAGGCCTTTATCGCATACGGCGCCGGGTGCGTCGACCGGTTCAACGGGATTTTCGCCTTCGCAGTCTGGGACGTCCGGGCGCAGCGGCTGTTCGCCGCCCGGGACCCGATCGGCGTCAAGCCCTTTTTCTACGCGGTGAAAAACGGGAATTTCATTTTCGGCTCCGAGATCAAGGCGATCCTTGCGAACGGGGAGGTCGAGGCTGTCGCGGACCGGGATTCGATCGCGGAGCTCATGCTCATGGGACCGGGCAGAACCCCCGGCTGCGGCGTGTTCCGGGGAATATCGGAATTGAAAGCGGGGGAGCGGCTGTGGTTCGACCGGGACGGGCTGCGCAAGGACCGGTATTTCCGGCTGAAGGACCGGGATTTTACGGACAGCTTTGCGCAGTGCGTCGAGAAAACAAGATTCCTCGTCACCGACGCCATCGAGCGCCAGCTGGTCTCCGACGTGCCGGTGTGCACGTTCCTGTCCGGCGGGCTCGACTCAAGCATCATTTCCTCCGTCGCCGCCCAATATATGAAAAAACGCGGGGAGCGGCTGAAAACGCTCTCCGTCGATTACCGTGACAATGACAAATATTTCAAAAAGACAAAATTCCAGCCCAACAGCGACCCGGAATATATCCGCGCAATGACGGAATACCTCGGCAGCGACCATACCACCGTGACCCTCGACGTCCCGGAGCTGACGCAGGCGCTGTATGCGGCGGTGGACGCGCGGGATCTGCCCGGCATGGCGGACGTGGATTCATCCCTGCTGCTGTTCTGCCGGGAGATCAAAAAGGTCGGCACGGTGGCGCTCTCCGGGGAGTGCGCGGACGAAATCTTCGGCGGCTACCCGTGGTACCGGGATAAAGAGATCCGGGACCGCTTCGGCTTCCCCTGGGCGCAGACGACGGCGTACCGGAGCTCCTTCCTGAAGGAGGACCTGGCCGCGCTGATCGACGCGGAACGCTACGTCAACGCCCGCTATACCGTCACCGTGAACGATACACACAAAGCATCGGGCCTGACGGCGGAGGAATCCCGCATGAAGGAGATGATGCGCCTCAACTTCGACTGGTTTATGCAGACGCTGCTGGACCGCAAGGACCGGATGTCGATGGCGTGCGGGTTGGAGGTACGCGTACCGTTCTGTGACCGGCGGATCGCCGAATATCTTTATACCGTGCCGTGGGCGTTCAAGGATTACAAGCAGTATGAAAAAGGGCTGCTGCGCGAGGCGATGAAGGATTATCTGCCGGAAAAGGTGCTCTGGAGGAAGAAAAGCCCCTACCCGAAGACCCACAACCCGGCGTATCTGGCGGCGGTCTCGCGGGAGCTGCGGGAGAAGGTGCTCGCCGACCCCGAAGCGCCGATTTTCGCATTCGTGAAGCGCGAGGCGCTGGAGGGGCTGCTGACCGACGAGCGCGCCGTCCCCTGGTACGGCCAGCTGATGAACACGCCCCAGACCATCGCCTATATGCTCATGGTCAATTACTGGCAGAAAAAATACCGCGTGCGGATCATCCTGTGACCGGCCCGCGATTCATGATCACGGGGAACCCGGTTGCCGCTTGTCCCTCCGGGCAGGCGGTTTTTTTGCGTTTCTACGGCGTCGTTTGGCGTTTGACTTGACTAACCGTCATATCAGGGACTATGATATCATATTATATCATAAATTTTATATATGTTAAAAGCAGAAGAAACAGGGGATACGAATATGACGTTGAACGAACTGAAGCCCGGCCAAAGCGCCGTCGTCACGACCGTCGGCGGCGAGGGCGCGCTGCGGCAGCATTTTCTGGATATGGGCGTGATCCCCGGCGCTGCGGTCACCATGATCAAGCTGGCGCCGATGGGGGACCCGATGGAGCTGATGATTCACGGGTATGAGCTGACGCTGCGGCTTGCGGACGCGGCGCGCATCGGCGTTGAACCGCAGTCGGAGGCGCGCCTGCCGGAACAGGAGGCGGCTGCGCGGAAAAAAGCGGAGCATCCCGGCCTCGGCGAGGGCGGACGGTTCCATCCGAAGGGGACCGGCACGCCGCTGCCGGAGAGCGAGACGCTGACCTTCGCGCTCGCGGGTAATCAGAACAGCGGCAAGACCACGCTGTTCAACCGTCTGACCGGCTCAAACCGGCACGTGGGCAATTTCCCCGGCGTGACCGTCGACCGCAAGGACGGCGCGATCCGGGACCACAAGGGGACGCTTGTCACCGATCTGCCGGGCATCTATTCCATGTCGCCCTACAGCAGCGAGGAGCTGATTTCCCGCGATTTTATCCTGAATGAAAAACCGAAAGCGATCATTGATATCGTCGACGCCACCAACATCGAACGGAACCTGTATCTGACCATGCAGCTGCTGGAAACCGGCGTGCCGATGGTCGTCGCGCTCAATATGATGGACGAGCTGACCTCCAACGGCGGCAGTATCGACGTCAACGCGATGGAAGCGCTGCTGGGCGTGCCGGTGGTGCCGATCTCGGCGGCGAAGAACCAGGGTGTGGACGAGCTGATCGACCACGCGATCCACGTGGCGCGGTATCAGGAGCCGCCGGTGCGCCAGGATTTCTGCGACGCGCTTGATCACGGCGGCGCGGTGCACCGCTGCCTGCACGGCATCCGGCATCTGATCGAGGACCACGCCGAGCGCGCCGGGCTGCCGGTATGCTTCGCCGCCAGCAAGGTCGCGGAGGGCGACGAGCTGATTCTTGAAAAACTGGATCTGGACGGGAATGAACGGGAGCTGCTCGAGCATATTATTGTCCAGATGGAAGCGGAGCGCGGGCTGGACCGCAGCGCCGCGATCGCGGATATGCGCTTCGCGTTTATCGAAAAGGTCTGCCGGCAGACGGTGAAAAAGCCAAAGCAGAGCCGCGAGCGCCTGCGCAGTGAAAAAATCGACCGGATCCTCACCGGCAAATACACCGCGGTGCCGGCGTTTATCGCCATTATGGGCCTTGTGTTCTTCCTGACGTTCAACGTCATCGGCGCAGGCCTTCAGACGCTGACCGAATGGGGCGTCGAAGCGCTTGCCGGGGCGGCGGACGCGGTCATGACGAAGGCGGGCGTGAACGCCACGCTGCACGGCCTTATCAGCGGCGGCATCATTGAGGGCGTGGGCAGCGTGCTGAGTTTTCTGCCCATCATCGTGACGCTGTTTTTCTTCCTGTCGATTTTAGAGGACAGCGGCTATATCGCCCGGGTGGCGTTCGTCATGGATAAGCTGCTGCGCAAGATCGGGCTTTCGGGCAGAAGCATCGTGCCCATGCTGATCGGCTTCGGCTGCACCGTGCCCGCGGTGATGTCCACCCGCACCCTGCCCAGCGAGCGGGACCGCAAGATGACGGTACTGCTCACCCCCTTCATGAGCTGCACCGCAAAACTGCCGATCTACGCGTTTTTTGTCGACGCGTTCTTCCCGAAATACAAGGCGCTGATCATGGTGGGACTCTATCTGCTCGGCGTCGTTACGGGCATTCTCGTGGCGTTCCTGTTCAAAAATACGCTGTTCCGGGGCGAGGCCGTGCCCTTTGTGATGGAGTTGCCCAATTACCGCCTGCCCGGCGCGAAGAACGTGCTGCGGCTGCTGTGGGAAAAGGCGAAGGATTTCCTGCAGCGCGCGTTTTCCGTGATTCTGATCGCCACCATCGTGATCTGGCTGCTGAAAAGCTTTGACCTGCGCTTCAACCCTGTCTCGGACTCCAAGGACAGCATCCTGGCGGGGATCGCGGGCGTGCTGGTGCCGGTGCTGCGGCCGATCGGCCTGGGCGACTGGCGGATCGCCGTCGCGCTGATCAGCGGCTTTATGGCGAAGGAGAGCGTCGTTTCCACCATGGAGATCCTGTTTGTCGGCGGCGTCGCTTCGGCTCTTTCGCCGCTTTCCGCAATCTGCCTTCTGGTCTTCTCCCTTCTGTATACCCCCTGCGTCGCTGCGATCGCGTCCATCCGCAGGGAGATGGGCGGCAAATGGGCGGCCGGCGTCGTGGCGTGGCAGTGCGGGATCGCGTGGATCGCCGCGCTGCTGGCGCACCTTGTCGGCGTACTGACGGGAGGCGTGTGAGATGAACCCTGCGGATATTATCGTGATCGTCATATTGGTTCTGATCGTCGCCGCCGCCGTGATCCTCTTTGTCAGAAAGAAAAAGAAGAAAGGCGGCTGCTGCGAGGGCGGATGCGATTGCGGCTGCGGAGAATGCGACCGGTGTAACAAATACTGATTTGTCGTCGTGATTCGTGATTTGTGATTCGTGATTCGTTTCATAAACCCAGACGCAGAGCGTATCCTTGCGGTTTCCGAGTCACGAGTCACGAGTCACGAAGCATCGGCGCGTCAGCGCGACAAATCAGTATTTTGCAACATCTTTTCATCTTAATCATATACTGCCGGGGGGAGGGATCATCATGAACAAAAAAACAACCGTATCGGACGTGTCGCCGCAGCAGTTCAGGTCGACCGCCCGGCGGGTATCTCTTGTCAGCATCGCGGGCAATCTCGCGCTGTCCGCCTTCAAGCTGGCGGCAGGGATCCTTGCGTCCTCCGGGGCGATGGTCAGCGACGCGATCCATTCCGCGTCCGACGTGTTCAGCAGCATTATCGTGCTGATCGGCGTGCGGATCGCCTCGAAGGACCCGGATCAGAAACACCCATACGGCCATGAACGGTTTGAATGCGTCGCGGCGGCGGTGCTGTCGGTGATCCTGCTGATCTCCGGGCTGCTGATCGGCTGGCAGGCGGGCCGCACGATCCTGTCCGGCGAAACGCAGGAGATCGCCGTCCCGGGCGTTCTTGCGCTGGTTGCCGCCGGCGTTTCGATCGTCGTGAAAGAGGCGATGTTCTGGTATACGCGCCATTACGCGAAAAAGATCGGCTCCGGCGCGCTGCGGGCGGACGCGTGGCATCACCGCAGCGACGCGCTTTCCTCGGTCGGGGCGCTGATCGGCATCGCCGGGGCGCGGATGGGGCTCCCGGTGCTGGATCCCGTCGCGAGCCTTGTGATCTGCATCTTCATCGTCAAGGCTGCGGTGGATATCTTCCGCGAGGCGATGGATAAAATGGTAGACCGCTCCTGCGACCCCGAAACCGAACGGGCGATTCGCGACGTCGTAACGGCGCAGGAGGGCGTGCTGGGCGTCGATTTGCTGCAGACGCGGGAATTCGGCAACAAGATCTACGTGGATCTTGAAATCCGCGCAGACGGAAAAAGCACCCTTGCGGCGACCCATGAGATCGCCGAGCGGGTGCATTGCGCGGTGGAACGGGAATTCCCCGCGGTGAAGCATATTATGGTGCATGTGAATCCGGGGTAAATTCTGATCATGAATATCGGCTTTACGCAGAACGTCGGATGCTGAATGTAGGGACGATTATCAATCGTCCGGATTTGTCGGCGAAGGCATCCCGTCTTAACGACGGGGTGGCGAGGCGGCAAATATTAACTCGAAATCGGTCTGGGTTTTTAACAATTTTGATTTTCTCACGTCGAAGCGTTAAGAAAACAATCCGGTGGATTGTTTTTAGCTTCGACCGCC
>CACYHJ010000091.1:8543-14438 GCA_902774165.1 Oscillospiraceae bacterium | reverse complement strand
TATAATGACTTCCCTATGCGTCCACTCGGCTGGCTCTCACCTAAACAGGCTCTCTTTTCTTTTCCTAACGTTGTCACACTTCATTGACAAACCAACAGACACCAGGCACTTGCGGTTGACTATAGCCTTGTAAATAGCGGCTGTTTTTGATATAATTTATTATTAATTTGTAAAGCTCAAACGAAGAGAAAACCAAGGCTGTTCATTTCTGTGAAGAGTTCTGTCAGTGAGGATGGCTCTATGAGACTTTTCGATGAAGGGAAAAAAATCTTTAAAAAGAAATATCTCGAGATCCCAGCTGGTAAGTGCGAAGTCTTTTGCGCAGACGACCTGCCAGAAGCCAAGCGCAAAAAGGCTATAAAAGCATTTGCACCAGGAATTACCGTCGGTTCTGTTATAGGTTTGATTGATAATTCTATCCCTCATAATGCATCCGCTGGAGCATTGTTTGCTGATTTCAAGTTTTACTTCTCAGATTTCCCGCATAAACCGAAGAAAATCTGGTATGACGAAATCCAAAACGTATCTGTTAAAAAGAAAAGATCAAAGAATCAGGACGCTGAGAAATCAATAATCATAGAATTAAAGGATGGGACAGTATATTCATGGCCGTGTGCTTCTGTAAACATGCAGCCCATTGTCTATTTCCTGTCTGAAATGAAAGACCTCAGCGATCATCCTGGTCTTGAATATGATGATCTCCATATAAAGATCTCAGATGAGTCAACGCCCGGCGCAACAGCTGGCGGTACTGCAGCAGCAGCTAGAAGAACGGTTAATAAGGTCTTTGAAGAAGAAAGATTCCACGCGCAGCAAGGGCACGGGTTTGCTGCAGAACGGGCAAACGATTTCTACGACCGGGTTCATGGCCATGATGCGAAAATCGTTGGCGATGATAACGCGAAAAATACTAGGCACGAAAGTCCGATTCCGAGGCACAACGTCCAATTGGATGTACTAGGCAAAAAAGAAAGGCGCATGGTGGTTTGCATAACATGAATTGCACCCACCTTGCACCCACCCCCGCTTGGAGGTAAGAAACGCCGAATTGTATGAATACCGGTGTCCTAACGCACACAATCAGACCGTTTCTTTGCGAAACGGTCTGATTTTATAACTTTTTGAGCGGGTTTATTTTTCGGCCATTTGCATTTAGCGCACATTTGGTGCACAACATAGTAAAAAGAAGGCGGCTGCGGCTCCCATTCGAGGAAGCTGCAGCCGCTTTCTTTATGCCCTGCGGAGTATCACGTCGGCGATGCTCTCCGCGGCCCGCTCGTCTGCTTGCTTGATGGCGTGGCTATAGATATCCGTCGTCGTGGATACCTTCGAATGGCCCAGCCGCTTCGATACTGTCAAAACGGTATCTTTCTTTCTACACTGACACAAGAATCGATCCACAGTGGTATTCGACGGTTAGTTCCTACTATGAGGGAACCGCATTGCTTGAGAAAATCGGCGGTGCGGTTACCCCATACGGAGCGTGTTCCGCCAGAGGCAAGTCGCTCTTTGAGATTGTTCCCTATGAAAAACCGCAGGAAGCAATCGACGAGGGTGCAGAAGAACCAGAAGAAAACAATATGACAATAGGAGGAATGTAGCAGATGAATGTATTTATCGGAGTTGTTATCGGTTTTCTGCTTGGTGCGGTTCTAGCTAGCCTCGTAAGCAGATTCCTCACTCAGTACGAGGCGTTCAAAACAAAAACCGAGGACAAGCTCAAGCAAGCCAAGGAAGACATCGGCACCATAGAGGACGAAGTTCAAGAGAACAGGGATCGGCAGGAGGAGAAGAATGCCGCATTCGACGAGCGCATCAAGCAGGCCGAGGATATGATCACCGCACTCACCCGCGCACTTATGGCGAAGGAAAGAGGTCGCCATGAGCTATATTGGCTCTGCGAAAAAACATGGTATGACTGCTTTTGCCGCCCTCTTGGAGGCGGTCAATGGTCGTTCCCTTCAAACAATTCAGGCGTGGACGTAGGTCTGTGGAAAACTCTTCTCATTTTCTGCGCTTTTCCGCATCTGCGCCGGCTTCCCCGGCGCTTATCTTTTATCTTCTACCTTTTGCACAATTCAGGCCTCTTCGGGGCTTAGGACTGAATAGTTACGATTTCTATTAGGTTTCAGTATAACGCTTTCCCGGGAAATCAACCGTCAAAAAGGCTGCCTCAAAACGGCTCAACTGTCCGTTTTGAGGCAGCCCTTTTTCGTTGGCTCGCGTCAGGCTTTCTTTTTGAGCAAAGCGATCAAAGCGGCTTCCGTCAGTGCCGCGGCGCAGAGCACTGCGGCCCACAGCGCCGGCGCATTCCCGTCGCCGGTCCGCGGCGAGCTCGAAAGGCGCTCCACCGTCGTTTTCGGCGAGGCGGTCACGTCGTAACGATATTCCTCCTCCACGCTCTCCGGCACGTTGATCAGAAAGGGTTCCGCGACCGTATAGCCTTCGGCCTTGCCGCTTCTGCCGCTCTGCACCACAAGATAGATCCCGTAGCCCTTCTCGTCGATCCCGGAAAAGACCGCGTCTCCCTTTGCGTCCGTTTGCTTTACGCCGTCCGCCTCCTGCTTCTTCGCGGCCTCCGCAAAGCGTTTCGCCGCGTCCTGAAGCTGGGCGGCCGTCTTCAGCTCTTCAAAATCGGGCACGCTCACCCCCGCAAAGCGATCCGCCTTGACGTAGTGCACGGTCTCGTCAAACACGCCCACCTGAAAGATCTGGAATTGCGCGCCCTCGATCGGCGTCTCCGTTCCCTTGTCGGCATAGGCAAAATGAACGGTCAGGCTCGCCGGCTTTCCGGACGGAGCCTCCTGCGCGCAGGCTGGCTGCGTCCAGAAGCAGACCGCCAGGAGCAGGATCAGCGCGAGGGAAAGCGTCGCTCTCGCGGCTCTCCCGGCCATCTGCTTTCTTCTGTACTGCTCTTCAGTTCTCATACGCTCTACTCCTGTCTTTCATGGGCCCCAATACGACGGGCCGGTCGATGCCGCGGGTTTTTCTCCGCCCGGCGGCGTTGCTTTTTGTGCGCGGCGAGAGCCCGTACGCACGGGAGGATGACGATCAGAGCAAACAGTCCGACGCCCAGTGCCTTCAGCGGCAGATCGCGGATCGTCTCCACCGGGTCCATCTGGGCCGCCTGCTCCTCTCTGCGCTCCTCGACATAGGCTGTACGCGCTCCGCGTACCAAAAGCCGGTGTGTATTCACGCCGTAAGGGGTGCAGGTCAGCAGCGTGACATAGTCCCCTCCCGGGTGGATGGAAAGCTCCTGCGTCTCCTCCGGAAGCACCGTCACGATCTGATCGATCTCATACGCCAGCACCTCGTCGAGGATATGGATGTAAAACTGATCTCCCGGCTCGAGCTGGTCAAGATCCGTGAACAGCTTTTTCCCGGGCAGACCGCGATGCCCTGCCAGAACTGCATGCGTAGACGCTCCGCCGATCGGCAGGGATGTGCCCTCCACATGACCGACGCCCTGCTCCAGCGCCTCCGCCCCGATCCCGTGATAGATGGGCAGCCGCTGGCCGATTTTAGGGATCTCAAGGCTTCCCATCAGCCCGTTTCCGTTGAGATCCAGCAGGCTTTCGTAATACGCATCGGCGGAATAGCCGTCTCCCTCAAACGCATCGCAGATCGTATTGACCGTGTGCTGCGCGTTGTATTCCGCCGCCTGCTTCAGGACCTCGCCGCTCTCCTCATCGGAAAGCGCGAGCGTGCTTCTGTCATATTCTGTCATAAGCCGCTGATCCCGCCAGCGGTTCCAGAGATCGCTGGCCGTCGGATAGAGCAGGATGGAGATCCCGATCAGCGCAAGCAGCGCGGTGATCAGCCAATCGTGCTTCCCGTTTCTTTTCTGCATCTTATTTACCGTGTCGTCCTCTGTAGCCGGGAGAGAAGCTGTCGATCAGGAAAACTGCCGCAGCCGCGAGCGCAACGCCCGCGATCACGCACAAAACGCGCATCAGCACACTCTCCATCTGCGGCGGCGGAACGGCCTCCGCCTCCTCCTGCCGCAGCTGCTCCTCATAGGGGACCCTGTGCCCCCGAACCAGCAGGCGATGACTGTTGACTGCGTAAGGCGTGCATGTCAGCAGCGTGCAGAGATCCTCTCCCGCCACGACGGAGAGCGCTTCCGTTTCGGTCGGCTCCACCGTCAGGATCTGATCAACCTGATAGGCCAGCGTCTCGTCCATCACGCGCAGATAGAAGGTGTTTCCGACGCTCACACGATCCAGATCCGTAAACATCTTCGCGCTCGGAAGACCGCGGTGGGCAAAAACGACCGTATGCGTGCTCTCCCCTCCGATGGGAAGAGAGCTGCCGGGCAGATGCGCGGCGCCTTTTTCGAGAATCGCCTCCTCCGTATAGTGATAGATGGGGAGATCCACATGGATGCACGGGATCTCTACCCTTCCCATCACGCCGTTGCCGGCCGGATTCAGGATCTTCTCATACTCCGGATCGTTTTCCACCGCCCGGTCCATGAAAGCGTCCGGGACCTGCGTCCCGATCAGGCTCTCGTTGTAGGCCCACGCCGCTTCCTCGATCGCTTCCTTTTCGGTATCACGGATCTCGCTGACTGCGTTCTGGTATTCGACCGTCAGGCGCTGCGCGCGGTTCCGGTTCCACAGATCGCTCAGCGAGGGATACAGCAGGATCAGCAGTCCGACCGGGGTCAAAAGGGCCGCGATGATCCTGTTTTTTCGCCGTTTTCTTCTTCCTGCGCCGGCAGACGCAGTCCGCCGCCGCACACTCGAGGCGACGTGCTCGCCGTTCGGACTCATGATCCCTTCCGCTTGCCTCTGACGACCAGCACGGCGGCGACAGTCAGAATGGCAACGCCGATCACCGTGAAGAGATAGGTGCCGATACCGCCCGTGGACGGCAGTCTCGGGATGCGCGTGTTCTTGATGTAGGTCGTCGTCACGTTGCCGTTGTCCAGGTTCGGTACCTCTGTGACCTTCCCGTCGTCATAGCTCGCAAAATATTCCGAGGTCTGCGCCCCGTCGATCAGGATCTTGTAAGACTTGAGCTGGCCCTTCTTCGCAGTGGGATCTCCATTCGTATCGAACTGATCCTCGCCGTAATAGGTCGCGCTGATCACCACGCTGTGCTCCTTCGCATCCAGCGAGAAGCCCTCCGGCGCTACAACTTCCTTCATCGTGTATTCGCCTGCGTCCAGCTGCCGGAAGCCGCCGATCTGCTCCTTCGTGATCGTGACGCTCCCCTGCTTGAAGCTGTCCTTCGCCGGACCGCCGTTGGCGAGATACTGCGTGTAGCTCACAAAGTAACCGTTCGCGTCCGTCACCGCGTAGTACTTGACGCTGCTGTCGGCTTTGCTCACGAGCTCGAATACCGCGCCCTGCACCGCCTGCGGGACCTTGTACTCCTCGCTCGTCGACTCCGTGAACTTCTTCTCGCCGACGGGCTCGCCCTTTTCGTTGATCTTGATCAATTCGTGGGTGGTCTGTTTGTACAGGCTCGTAGTTCCGTAGATCTTTCCGTCGATCTCAAAGGTATACACATAGGTCGTATCTTCGAGCTTTTTCGTGCTGTCGCTGCTGTCCGGCGTGGTCTTGTTCGTGTACTCGAGCGTCATCGTGTTCGTGTTCGGGTCGTAATTCGTCTTGACCTTGCTGTTCACAAGCGCCTCGTAGGTCACTTCCACCTTGCGCTCGTCCGCTGTCTTGCCGGCAAGAGAGCGCAGGACCGCTTTATCCACCACAAACTTGAACGAATCGCCCTTGCTTCCGCTCGCAGCGGTATAGGTGTAGGTGTATTTGTCCGTCTCCGCGGCGTTCTGTGTCGCGTCCGTGATCTTCGCAAACTCGACCCCGCCGATCTTGAAATACTTCGGAGGTTTCTTCTCCACAACCTGGACAGGAGCTGGCTTTGGAGAAACGG
>CACYHJ010000091.1:0-8518 GCA_902774165.1 Oscillospiraceae bacterium | reverse complement strand
ACGGTCGTGCCCGTCGTCCTCGTGCCGCCGTCCGTAGAGATATAGCCGAAGTAGTCCTCGCTGTACGAGGGGATCACCACGTTGTCGACCTTGAAGTGCACCACCGAGCCCACCGTGACGTCGTCGCCGTGCTTGCCGCTTCCGTTGCTTGCGGCGCTCGCGTCCGTGATCTCCTTATCCATGCCCGGCGTCGTGGACTTGACATAGGCGTTCTTCACCGCAAGCCCGCCGTCCCAGAAATCGCTGATCGTGATCGGATCGATCGCGAGCTTCCCGCCGTTGTCGGTGTAATACACGCTCACCAGCATCGGGTTGTAGACCGTCGTCCCGTCATTGTCCACCGCGATCACCATATATTCGCCCGCGCCCAGCGCCTTCGTGGCGGTGTAAGTCTCGCCCTCCTTGGTCAGCGCAAAACCGGAGAACGACGAAAACAGAGAGGTCTTCTTCGCAAGCAGACTGATCTCGGCTGACGTCGGATAGACCGCCTGATATTTCGGATTTCCGTTCTCGTCCAGAACCGTATCGCCGTGTTCGTCCTTGACTTCCTCGACGAAAGCTTTTGTGGGATCCTCGACGACTTCATATCCCGCAAAACCCTGCTGCGGATCGCTGGATCTGTAATAATTTGCCTTGACGATCAGGTAGGCCGTGAGCGTCACGTTGTCGTCGTCAAAGCCCTTGATCTGCACAGTCGCCGTGTCGTTTTCGGACGGCACCGTTCCGGTGATCGGGGTCGTGACCGGCGCGGGCGAGGGAGAGGCTTCGGTCGCCATCGCCGTCGTGCCCAGCGCGGCGATCATGACGAACATGAGGACCAGCGCGAGGATCCGCTTGACTGAATGTTTCATCGTAATTCTCCTTTTCTTCGTTCTCGTATCGTTCTGCTTTTGCTTTGCCGTATCGTCTTTACCTGGCGGCCGCCCGCCTGCGTCTCTTCCTGCCGCCCTGCAGCGTCAGGAACAGCGCGAAGGTCAGGACGGCTGAACCGCCGATCGTAAACAGGTAGGTGCCGGATCCGCCGCCGGAGGGCAGCTCGTAGGTCACTTTTCCGTAGAGGTTGGTGAACTCCACCTCGATCGCTGCTACTTCGACCTCCATCACGCCCTCGTATTCCGCCTGTCTGACACGGAAATTGGTGGGCAGATCGATCTCGCTGACCTTGTACCGATACCCGTCCGGGATCCCGGCCAGCGTAAAGCTCTCGCCGGCTTTGAGCTTGAATGCCAGATTGCCCTCATCGTCAAAGGTCTTGCCGCAGATGCCGGTCACGGGATTGTCCTCCGCGTCCTTCATGTTCAGCACGAAGTTGAACTGCACGTCGGGCGCGCCCTCGCCTTCCACGACTTTCCGGACGATCAGCTCCTTGGCCGGCGGGTTCGCCACCGTGATCGCGGCAACGCGGTCACTGCAGTCGGCTTTGCTCACAAGCCGCCCCGGGTCCTCGCTGAGCTTGTAGTGCTCGGGCGCCTGCAGCTCCAGCACATAGTATCCGTCGCCTTCCAGTCCTTTCCAGAGGATCGTGCCGTCGTCGCCCGAAGTCTGGATCTCCCGCAGATACCAGGTCTGTTCGGAGACGGTCAGCTTGCGTGCCGGCGGTTCATCGAGGTCCGCCGTGGCCGTTTCGTACGCCGCGTCCTCCATCTTGTCCGCCGCCGTTTTGCTGTACAGGCCGAACACCGCGCCGGGCAGCGCCGCGTTGTCCTGCTGCCTCAGCTTGAGGACCTTGATATCCCAGACCTCCCGGATGTTTACCGCGCTCAGAACGGTCTGCGTTTCGGGGAGATAGCGGAAGGTGTAGTTGTTCGGGCGGATCCGGTTGAACGCGTTGAAGGCATACGGCCCGCTGCAAGGAAGCTCGACGATCGTGTACTTGGCCTGGACGGTCCAGATCCAATCCTCATCCGTTTTGGTAAACGTCCCGTTCTCAACCTTCCAGCACTTCTGCTCCTCCAGAACCAGCGGTTCGGACGCGCTGCTGCCCGCAGGAACCGTCTGTTCGGCGATCAGGAACTTCCGTGTTCCGAGCGCGGTCTGCAGATCGCTCTCCGTCCAGTTGTCCGGCAGCTCCAGCGCCTCGCCCTCGCAGATCAGGAAGCGGAAGCTGACGTTCTCCGCAGCCGGATACGCTTCGCCGCTGCTGTTTTGCAGTTCCTTGACGAGCTTGGGGATGCTCGCGATCCTGACACCGACCTTCATCGGTGCCGCTTCCAGCTCGGAATCCATGCCGACGAGGTGATAGCGGTAGCCGAAGCTGTTCCATGCCGTCAGCCCCTGGTCGGGATTGCCGTCGACATTTGCGTTAAAGCCGACCGTGATGACCGCATCCGCCGGAATCAGCGCCCCGGAGGGATTGTCCACGAAGACACGGAAGGATCGCATCTTGTCGAGGGACAGCTCGCTGCTTGCGTTAATCTGCTCCATCGTGTACCAGCCGGAAGCGTCAGGCTCCGACCAGTCGCTCAAGGCGAATTCCGTAGCGGTGCTGAACTGCAAATAATAAGTGTCGGCGGGCACCGCTGTGTCGTTGACGCGGAGCTCAAAGGCGGACGTTTCGGCGAAATTCACTTGGAATTCGCTGTAGCGGGGAATCTCGGTATAGAAGGGAACGTGATCCCCGACCTGCGGCAGGCTGTCGATCACAACCAGCTTTTTCATTGCACGGCTCTCGGCATTGCCGCCGTTGTTGTTGACGGTCAGCGTGTAGCGGAAGGTGCTCTCCCGGTCGGAGAGGACGATGAAGTTCCTGCTGTCCGTCGACTTGGCGGTGTTCTCCGTCTCATGCAGCCCGTCGTCCAGCTCGGTCACCGACTTGATCGACGAGGTGGCGTAACCGTAGGCCACGTTCACGCTCGCGTCGCTGACGACGGAATCCTTTCCATTCAACAGCGTGTAGTTGCCGCGTGTCACCGCCAGCGTGTCAAAGGGCTGGTTTTCAGACGGCGTAAGATACGCGGTGTTGACATAGGCCGCGTTGGTGTACTCGCCGGTGAAATTCGCCGTCTGCAGGGAGATCGACACATAGTTGTCGTTACCGATGTCCGCCACCTGTCCCTCGTCCGCAGGGAAGAAGATCGTCAGCGTCTCGTTCTGCGCGCTGTCCCGGCTGAGACCGACGTAAACGGTCAGGGAGCGGGCGGGATCTCTCTCACCCGTTCTCAAAAGGGTCGCGATCGGCTGAGGCTCGCCGTTCACCTCAAGCGTGACGACGCTGTCCACCCAACGGTTCAGCACATATCCCCTGGCGCGGATCGTAACCGTTTGATCTCCGGGCTGCCGCTCATCAAAGCGGAAGAGCGTCGGGTTGCTCCCGTAATACGTGGTGTTGGAATAATACCGGGAGTCATAGCCCACCTCGCCGCAGAACTGATACGGCGCCATCATCGTGTCTGTCAGGGTGTAGCCGCGCAGGACCTCCGTGCCGCTGTTGCTCATCTGGACTGTCCAGTTGATCGTATCCACCGGCGAGGCAAAGCTCCGATCCGCCTGCTTGGCGATCCCGGGCAGGATCGCGCCGCGATAGATCGTCACGTCGGAGGCCAGCCACGGCGTCGAGGTATCCGCGTAGGGAGAATCCCACCCCATCTGCCCGGCCTGGGCGGTGGTCATCAGGTAGCGGTTTCCGTCATTGCCGCTCTTGTTGCCGGGGGCGGCCCGGCGCACGGAAGTCCGCGTGTCCAGATTGGCGCCTGCGCCGTTGTAGTCATAGTACGGCATTGCGACCACGTTAGGGGCGACGTCTTTTGTCTGCTGATACAGGTTCGTCCTGCAGTAGTACGCAATGACGATCGCCTCGCCTTTATTCAGATAACAAAGGCCGCGGTCCTCGTCGCAGGAAACCATCCGGCTCGGAGTCGCCGACGCGTATTGCGAGATCGAGAAGCTGAGCGTCTGCCTGCCGTCGTTCCCCTCTGAGGTCTCGACGTCCAGCATCACCTGTTTGTAGGCAAACGACGTCCCGTCTCCGGAATCGATCGCCGCAAGGCTGTTTGCATAGCTCCAGTAATGCGTATTCTGATAGCTGAATTCGGAGCTGAACGGCACCCGGCCGTTTTCATAGAACAGGCCGAAAAACGTGAAGCCCTCCGGCAGCGTATCGTGGACATCCGTCAGATACAGTCTGGCGTCGCCGCTGTTGCAGATTGTGACGTAATAGGTCACGATCCCCCAATACGCCGTGTCGTTCTGGTAATACCACAGCTCGTCCTCACTCCGGTTGTGAATATACTCGTAATCGTACTTGTTGATCCCTCTGTAACCGGAGTGCAGAACGCCTTTCTGCAGCAGCGCCCGGGCCGGAACAGCAAGCAGGTGGGATACGGAAGCATAGAGCTGATCCACAAAGAAGGTGTTATATATCGCTTGATCCCCGTATTGATGGCAGTAATCCGACCATTTGCTGCCGGACGGGAAGGTCAGCTTGACGTAGAGATACAGCGTGCCCTGATTCAGTGTGACCTTGAAATCGTCGCCCCATCTGATGTACTGCTGATGGGGGTCTTCCGGATCGGTCTCGATCGTCCATGCGTTGCTGCTCTCATCGGACACCGTCACCGTGTCGCCTGCCGGCACATAAGCAATGGAGACGTTTTCTTTGCTCCAGTACCCGTTCTGGCTGGCGGGGAGCTTGTCTTTCAGGCTCGACCCGCTGACGGAGACGACGCCGTCTCCGATCCCCTGGAGGAGCATCCGGTAGACGACCGTTTCTCCCTCGTGAACCGTGCCCGTGTCAAGCACCTCATCCGCATTCGGATCATGCGGGGACAGCTCGTCCGTCGGGTCGAGGTTGGTGACGATCCGCTTGTCCATCCGCAGGACGGTGCCGTTGACGAAGGTCCTGTCGTACAGGCGGTGGGTCTGGTGGTCGTTCAGCCAGACCTCGTTGCTCAGGCGGAAGGTGCATACCGAAGCGGCGATCCCGGCCGCCTGCGGGTCAAACGTCGCCTGGTAGCTCACTTTCTCCACGACGGCCCCCTTGATCCCGGTCAGATACCAGAAGATCATCGTGTCCAGGCCGCCGGCCGACGCGCTGATCTCGACCCGGTCCGCCAGATGCGTGCCCACTTTGACATTCGAGTAGGTGCCGGGCTTGTTGAGCAGGTACACCTGCACGCCGTCCACTTCCCTGATCGTAAGGTCCCGATTGGCAAGGTCGGGGTTATCCGCCACGGATACCAGAAGGACCTGCGCGCCTGCCATGTGATCCGCCAGCGGAAGCGCCGAATACCGGTTTTTGCCAAAATGGGTCACCTGATTGGTATAGGTGATGATCTCTCCCGTCGCAAGCGCGATCTCATCCGTGATGAGGGTGCCGTCTCGATAGGCATGCTTGAACAGGGTAAAATCCCGGGTAAGGTAAAGGGAAGCCCTGGCCGTCTTCGAAGTCTGACTCTGTGTGGTGCAGGACGCCGTATTGAGCGGGTGCAGGACCTTGCCGTCTTCGATCTGGTACCAGTCCTGGTCGCCGATCAGGCGCATAAAGGAATCCTTTTCGCTCGATCTCACGAGAAAGCTTTTCGTCTCGCCGCATTGGAGCGTTTCTCCCTGCAGATCCCAAGTGCAGGTATATCTGGTATTCGCTGCGATCACATAACCGATCCCGTCAAGGGCAGACTGAATACTCGGATAATCGCAGCCGTCTCCGATCGTATACGCCTCTCCGGAGGGGGCGGCCGTGAGTAGCAGATGCCCTTCCGCCCAGCCGAGGGACAGCGTTGCCCCGGAAGCAGGCACGGTGTCCGTTCCCTGTTCGCTCTTCCCGTTATACGGGGTATCAATGCCTTCGTTCTGCTGCGTGACCGTGTAGGTCTGGCCGTCCGTCCCCGTCACAGGATGGGAGACCGGTGAGTACAGGGTTGCGTTGGAGATCGTAACGGTCAGTCGGCTGCCGTACGGATCGTCACGGAACATGGTTTCCATATTGCCCGGCTTGATATAGCAGTCGGTCGGCAAGGGGTCGCTGAGGGTGCTCAAGGAGGAGAAGGGCAGCGGCAGCGAATTGGAGAGCGAGACGGTATACGCGGCGTCTTCTCCGAATCGGGCGCCTTGCTCGCTGCAGGTCTTTGAGATCTCATAATCCGATTCGCCGATCGTGATGATATTGCTGCAGGAATCCGCCTGGGTCTGATCATTCGAGTACGGGTAATGCTGAACCGCCTGGATCTCATTGCGCAGGTCGTACTCCACGGCTCCGCCGGCTTCTCTGACCTCTTCCTGAACAGCATCCGTATCGATCAGCAGGGCGTTCTCGCCCAGATTGATGATCGCCGTGCAGGCGTCCATTTCCCTCCCGGTATCTCTGGAGTGGACGGTCCAGGAAAGAACGATCTTCTTGCCGCTTTCATCAAGCTTCAAGGCGGGATTTGAAATATATTCTCTGGCGAAAGCCGTCACGCGCAGGACCAACGGTTCATAGGTGATCCCGTCAGCCTCGACATGGAAGGTGTAAACCGAGAATATGCGGCTATTCTCATAATGTTCTTCTGCCGTCAAATAGCAGCGTCCCTGCCCGATCGCCTGTAAAATGCTCTCCCTCCAGTAAAAATGAGGCGGCAGGATCATGGTGTCCGTAAAATCCACGCTGCGCAGAAAATCATTTCCCTTGGTCAGCATATCCCCTTCGCGCGACATCTGAACGGTATAGCTCACCCCGCAGACGGACGCTTCCCCGCCGGCGCTTTCGCTCCCTGTGAACGAGTAGCTCCCGGCCGCCGTTTTCGTTACCGGAAAGGAATTCGGCAGCGTCGTCCAGGTCACCAGATGCGCCCTTTCCGGCAGCGTGACCGCGTTTCCGATTTCCGCCGCTTTTTCCGTTGTCAGAACGCTCGGCCAGATCAGCGCCGAGCCTCCGCCGGAGACGATGTTCTCATACAGGGACGAGACGTCCAGACTGATGGTCTCGCCCGCGCGCAGCGGCCGCACTTGGTAATAATACACATTGGACACGGCCGACTGGCAGAATTCCACTTCGATCCCGCCGAAGCTCTGGGGCCCGAGAGGATAGCTGATGCGCCCGTGCTCGTCGTCAAACTGGAAATAGACGCGCACGACGCTGTTGCTTTCATTTTCTCCCCTGTCGATCTCCAGCCTGCTCATCACAGGCTCGCCTGTCAGCGCGGTGGTTTTCTCGGTGCTGAGCTTGACCTGTCTGCCGGTGTCGTCCTCGATGACGATCGGGTCCGTGACGATCGTCTGCGAGCTCCCGCTCAGCGCCGTATCCAGGAAAGTCATGACATTCGCGCCTTCATCCGCCCATGCGTTAAGGACCTCCTGGAGATCGGCCTCGCCGTTGACCTCCTCAAGCCGAGTACAATGGGCAAACGCGCTGCCTCCGATTTTCGCGACGCAGTCCGGAATGGTGATCTGGGTCAGCCCCTCACAGCCCTTAAAGGCATCGTCCCCGATCTCTGTAACGCAGTATTCCAATTCTCCGCCCTGCGAGCGGATCGTCCCCGGGATTACATAGGCGCCGGCGTCAAAATCCGCAGACGCATAGACCAGCGACGCCTTCCTGCCATCCCTCAGCAGATACACCACGCCCTTCGCATCCACATAGTAATCCCCTGCCGTCAGCGGCATCCGGCCAAGCGTGGAATCGTCCCCGCTGTATGTGAAATAGTTTTCGGCATGCTCAAACAGTGGGTCTTTCAGTTCCCCGCCCGAATTGGCAAAGGCCTTTATGTCGCTTCCGTACAGGTTGTCTGCTTTTTTCGTGACCGTGATTTGTTCGATACCGGTTCCCGAAGCAAACGCGTTCTCGCGGATGCTTCCGTTCCCCTCGTCGATTACTATGTTCTTCAGCATTGTGCAGGAATCGAACGCCCGCTCATAAACCGTCCCGATATGCTCGTTGATCGTGAAGCTCTCCAGCGCATACAGATGGTCTAAACTCCCCGGAGACAAATCCACCTTGCCGGATGCAGCTTCGATCGTCGTGAGGGCAGGACACCGGGAAACGAAACTCATCGGAAGCCTGTGGTTGCCCTGCAGGACCACTTTGCTCAGCTTGGGACAGGACGCAAACACATTGCTGTTCATGGTCGTAACCGACTCCGGGATCGTAACCTCCGCAATTCCGGATGAGGCGAATGCGAATGATTCGATCTCCGTCAGGCTGCTCGGAAACGTAACCGCAGTCAACCCGCCGCAGCCGGAAAACGCATAATCGCCGATTGTCTCCGTTCCTTCCGGGATCGAATACGCGCCGGCTCTTCCGCCCGGATATCTTACCAGCTTCTTTAAATCCTTGCTGAATACAACGCCTTCAACACTCTCAAAGAATTCGTTTCCGTCCTCAACGTATATATTCTTCAGGGGACAGTTCGTTCCTATGCTGCCGTCAAACTCTCTCACGCCCGCAGGGATCGTGATACTCTCAAGCGCCGCACAGTCGTGGATGATATTCTTCAGCGCCGCAAGGTTTTTCGGAAGCTTGACATCGGTCAGCGACGGACAATTGCAGATGCAATGGCTGGACATTTCCGTGACGCTGTCCGCAACGGTGACAGTAAGCAGGTTC
>CACYHJ010000090.1 GCA_902774165.1 Oscillospiraceae bacterium | reverse complement strand
TGCGAGCCGCTGCGCGGCTCGGCAAATCAGTATTTGCCGAACAGCTCCGCGAAGAAAAAGATCACCCGGTGGATCAAGCCCAGAATGGAGTCGAAGAATCCCTTGTGGACCTTGCCGCAGCGGGGACAGTGATCCTTGTATCCCTCGCATCTGCCGTAAATGCCGATATCGGCGATCCGCGCGACGCCGTCCGCGCCGGGATCGTTCAGGGTGATCTTCACGTAAGAGGCGTCGACCGCGTCAAAGCGCACGTCGCTGCACGCGCCGCGATTCCCCGTGACGTGCGCTTTTTCGGTCCACGTTTCACCGTCCGTGCTGACCGAAACCGTGAAATCCGCGGTGTTCAGCGACGGGTCGAGTCCCGCCGCTTCGGCGTGATAAAGCGATACTCTGTTCAGCGTGTATTTTGCGCCGAGCGAATAGACGACGCTCTTCTCTCCCGGTTCCTCGGCGGTCCAGAGCGTCGCGCAGGAGCCGTCCGTCGTGCTGTCCGCCGTTCCGGCGCCGCGCCCCGCGTCGGCGGAGTTCTCCGGCCGCAGGGTGATATCCACGGGCAGTCCGTACGCTTCGTAGTAGAGATTGAAGAAATGGTCCGCCCGCACGAATTCCACCGCGTCCGCGCCGTAGGCCTCTGCGTAATACGAGCAGAGGTCCTCCTTCAGCGCCGCGACCTCGCCGATATCGGGGAACGCCCAGACGCTTGCCTGCGCCGCAACGAACACCGGCGCGCCGCCGTTGTAGCGCAGATATTTCACCGCGTCCTTGATATCGTTTTCGATCTGCGTCAGCGGCGTGGTGCCCTCGGCGTTCTTCGCGAAATAGGCGGGCGTCTGCTGGATGAACAGCATATCGTTCACCCTGCCGGTGTACCGCCGCCGAAGGGAAGCGTCGGTGAAATTCTGCACCGTGACGCCGTAAAGATAATTGCCGTAACGGGAATAAATATCCCTCTGGGATTTGGAAAGATTGTCCCACACCGTAACGGCGCGCAGTCCCGAACGCCGCAGATAACGGTCCGTCAGCTCCACGTAGGCCCGGAAGGATTCATCCGACGGGAAATGGTTGCCCACGTCGCCGAAGGTGTTGAGCGGCATCACGTACCCCATGCCGGAGGGGCCGCAGACAAAGCATTCGCTGTCCGTCGCTCCGGCGTAATAATAATTCATCATTTCCGGCGCGATATCCGCGAGGGCGGGGCTGATCGTCCAGTTCACGGCGACTTGGCCCCGGTCCGCGGCGCTGCCGTCCCAGTATGCGCGCATGGCGTGCATATCGTATTGGATATTATCGCCGTCGCTCAGGAAATAGGCGATATAGATCTTGTTTTCAAGCTTCGGCATGTCCGGTACGGCCGGAGCGGAGATCCGCCGGTCCTTTGCGAACACCGTGGCGTTGCTGAAAAAGTCGGACGGCACGCAGGAAAGGCCGCACTCCCCGGCGGCGCTCATCAGCTCCCGCTCCTGCCCGGCGTACCAGCCGGTGACGATCGACGCGCCCGGCGTCATATCGCGAAGGAATTTTTTGAACAGCTCGGTCTCCTCCCCGCCGCCGCAGGAAAGATAGACCACCGCCCCGCCCGTCGCGGCGGCAAGATCGCGCATCTGGAAGGGCAGGTCCGTGCGCTGCACCGTAAGGATCCGTCGGCTGCACTGCGGCCAGTAATTCTCGTAAAAATACCCGTAGATCTCAGCCGGCGTCCGATACGTCAGACCGGTCAGATCCGCAAGGACCGGAAGCTCAATCCCTTTTTCACTCCATTTTTCGTAAAGCTCCCGGGTCAGCGGGACCGCCTTCAGAACGCTGCCGACGGAGTTTGCCAGGTTCCGGTATTCCCCGCTCAGCCCCTCGGAATAAAGCACCGCGCCGAGGACTGCGTCCGCGCAGAGCTCCCGGATTTTTTCATAAGCGTTTTCAGCCGTCGCGGTATCGTAGGTATAACCGTATTCCGCAAGCCACGCCTCAACGTCGCCGTCGAGGATCGCGACCTGCGTGCTCTTTGCGTTCGCGAAGCCCTGCAGACAGGCGAGGGCGGTCAACTCCGGCCCGTCGAACAGGTCGGTCGGAAAGGCGGTCAGCGGCCCCTCGGGTTCGGAAAAGGCCGGGAAAATCCGTTCCTCCGGCCAATACATGCCGTCGGAAGGATTCCGGGACGGGGCGGCCTCTCCTGCGGCTGCGGGAATACAGGAAAGCGACAAAAGAAGGGCTGCAAGCAGGATCGCAAGGGATTTCACGGTTTTCATACTCGTTTTCTCCTTTCGGATCGGTTTATTGTTCCTCTTTTTCAAGCATCCGGACGTAATCGGCGCTGCGGGCGATGAACTCCGCGGCGTCAAAAGCCTCGTTGTGCAGCGCTTTCTGCACGATAATGCCGTCCGAGGCGGTCAGGATCAGCCACGTGATATAGTCCGCCGATACCGCGTCGGTGCGCTCGGCGATTTTGCGGGAGATCAGCGCCTGGAATTCCATATACCGGCGGATCAGCTTCTCCCGCAGGGCGTCGTCCCCCAGGATCGCCGCGTCCAGCAGATGCAGCCGGAAATCCGAGGTCTCCACGTTCCGCTCCACCACGTATTTCACAAGGCGGTGCACCGAGGTATCCTTCTCTTTATTCTCGGTCCAGGCGATCAGCTCTTCCCACTGGCGGCTCAGATACCGGTCCGTGATATCGAAAAGCAGGTCGTTTTTGTTTTTATAATAGTAGTAAAGCGTGCCCTTTGATACGCCGGAGCTCTCCGCGATCTGCGCAAGAGAGATGTCGGAAGGGGATTTTTTCTGCAGCAGCGCCTCCGCCGCGTCCAGAATGATCGCTTTGATGTTTTCGTTTCTCGGTGCGGCCATCGGTCGCCCTCCTTCTCTTCGGATAAGATCATTTTACCATACCGTCGTCATATTGTCCATAAAAATATTAATTTGTCGAAAAAAGATTGACAAATTAACCATCGCGATATATGATAGAATTATAGTCGGGCGAATGACCGACTCGAAATCAAAACCTGTCGGAGGCAGGGATATGGATCTTCGCAGAATCAACAGAAAACTGAAAAAACAGTTCGGCGGCAGGGTATCCGCCGCGCTGCAGGACGGCTGCGTGGTCGTGAGCGGCGCGCTGGAGCGTTGGACGGACGTCGTCGCCGCCTGCCAGACGGCGGCAAAGAAATACAGCCGGACCCACGTGGTCAACGATATCGTCTGCGCGGAAGCGGTCGACGCGCCGATGCGCCTGCCCGCCGTGAACGACGACGCGCTGGAGGGCGCCTCGCCGGACGTGCTGATCATCGGCGGCGGCATTTCCGGCGCTTCGATCGCCAGAGAGCTGACCAGATGGAAGCTTGACATTCTTCTTGTCGAAAAAGAGCCCGACGTCGCCATGCAGGCCTCCGGCCGCAACGACGGCGAGGTGCACCCCGGCGTGGATCTGGGAAAGGGCTCTCTCAAGCACAAATACATCCGCCGGGGAAATCATATGTTTGACAAGGTCTGCGAGGACCTGAACGTGGAATTCCGCCGGGTGGGGCAGTACGTCTGTTTTCAGGACGGCTGGCTGCGGCCCGTGGTATATCTCTACTGCCTGTGGCGCAAATATCACGACGGGATCGAGGATACGGAGCTGATCGGCGGCGAAGAGCTGCGGCGAAGGGAGCCGTATCTCGACCCGGGCACGAAATTCGCGATCTCGAACCCAAGCACCGGGGTGGTCTGCCCCTACGGACTGACCATTGCCTACGCGGAAAACGCCGTGGAAAACGGCGCGAAGGTGTCGCTGAACACCGCCGTTCTCGGCATGGAATTGCAGGACAGCAAAATCGTCTCTGTGTGCACCAACCGGGGCACGGTTTTCCCGAGGCTGGTGATCAACGCGGCGGGCGTGTTCTCAGAGGAGATCGCGAAAATGGCGGGGGACCGGTTCTTCTCCATCCATCCGCGCCGGGGCACCAACTCCATCCTCGACAAAAAAGCCGGAGCGTATCTGCATTCCGTCGCCTCGGTCATCAACGTGAAAACCCAGCTCAGAGCCCATACGAAGGGCGGCGGCGTCATGCGCACCGCCCACGGCAATCTTCTGGCGGGGCCGGACGCGGTGGAAACGTTTGAAAAAGAGAATACCGAGACCCGCCCGGAGAGCATCCGCGTGGTGTTCGACAAGCAGAAAAAGACGCTCACCGCGCTGAGCGAACGGGATATCATCACCTATTTCACCGGCGTGCGCGCGCCGACGTTCGAAGAGGATTTCATCATCGAGCAGGGCCGCCGCACAAAGAATCTGATCCATTGCGCGGGGATCCAGTCCCCCGGCCTGACCACCGCCCCCGCGGTGGCGCTCGACGTCGCCGGAATGGCGGTCGGGCTGCTGTCAAAGGAGCAAGCACCGGAGCCGAACCCGCAGTTCAATCCGGTGCGCAGGGGCGTTCCCACCCTGCGGAAGATGAGCGACGGGGAGCGCGGGGCGCTGATCCGGGAGAATCCCGATTACGGCGTGATCGTCTGCCGGTGCGAGGAGGTCAGCAAGGGCGAAATCCTCGACGCGCTGCGCGCGCCGATCTGCGTGCCCACGGTGGACGGCGTGAAGAAACGCGTCCGACCGGGCATGGGCCGCTGTCAGGGCGGCTTCTGCTCGCCGCTGGTGACGAAGATCATTGCCGATTTCCTCGGCGTTCCGGTGTCGGACGTGCGCAAATCCTCCGCCGCGTCCGTGATCACCTACGGTCAGACCAAAGGCGGGGAAGGAGGGAGCGCCCGATGAATGAAAACACATATGACGTGATCGTCATCGGCGGGGGGCCTGCGGGCCTCGCGGCGGCGGTCAGCGCCCGGGACGCGGGCGCCGGCGTCCTGCTGATCGAGCGGGAAGCGCGTCTGGGCGGCATCCTCAAGCAGTGTATCCACGACGGCTTCGGGCTTCTGCGCTTCGGCGAAAAACTCTCCGGCCCCGAATACGCGGAGCGGGAGATCGACGAGCTCCGGAAAAGGAACATCCCGGCGAAGACGCTGACCTTTGTGACGAAAATCGAAAAGGAACGCGGGCGTTTCCGGGTGCACGCGGTCAGCCGCGACGGCGTCGCGGTCTATGAGACCGCCGCGCTGGTGCTGGCCACCGGCTGCCGGGAGCGCACCGCGAAGCAGGTTTTCATCCACGGTACCCGCCCGTCGGGAATCTTCACCGCCGGAACGGCGCAGCATTTCACCAATCTGCTGGGCGAGCTGCCGGCAAAAAAATGCGTGATCCTCGGCTCCGGCGATATCGGCCTGATCATGGCGCGGCGGCTCACGCTGGAAGGGGCGCAGGTGCTGGGCGTGTACGAGGCGAAGCCCACACCCTCGGGTCTGACGCGCAATCTGCACCAGTGCCTTTACGACTATGATATCCCGCTGTACCTCTCCCATACCGTGACCCGCGTCTTCGGCGCGGACCGGCTGGAGGGCGTGGAGATCGCCGAGGTGGACGAAAATATGCGTCCCGTCGAGGGCACCGGGCGGCGGGTCGACTGCGACGCGCTGATCCTCTCGGTGGGGCTGATCCCCGAAAACGAGCTGGCGGAGGGTCTCGGCGTCGAGATCGACCCGAAGACCAAGGGCCCGGTCTGCGACGGTCAGTGCATGACGAGCGTGGACGGCGTGTTCTCCTGCGGGAACGCCCTGCACGTGAACGATCTTGCGGATTACGTCTCCGAAAACGCGGCGGCGGCGGGAAAGGCGGCGGCGGAGTACCGGCGGATCGGGCGGAAACCCGCCCGGCTGAACGCGTCGGAGGAATTTCTGTATCTCGTTCCCCAGCGGCTGGACCTGAACCGGAGCAACGCCGGGACGACGGTTTATTTCCGCTCCCGCTGCGATTATAACAACGCGCGGCTGGTCCTTTCAGTGGACGGGAAAGAGGTTTTTTCCAAACGGTACGCCTTCCTGCGGCCGCCGGAGATGGAGCGGCTGGAGCTGAATTTTGACGCGCTCGGCCTGACGGAGCGGTCGGACGTGCGCTTTACTTTGGAGCTGCAGGGCGGAAAGGAGCGGGCGCAATGAAAGAAACGGTATGTATCGTCTGCCCGCGGGGCTGTAAACTGCGGATCGACGAGAGCGGAGGCGACCTTGCGGTCACGGGCAACGCCTGCAGACGGGGCCGCGACTTCGCCGTGAGTGAGCTGAAGGACCCCCGGCGCACGATCTGCACCACGGTGCGCACGGCGTTCCCCGAGGTCCCCGTGCTGCCGGTGCGGCTGTCGGCGGAGATCCCGAAGGCGCGGATCTTCGACGTGATGCGCGAGATCAACGCCGTCACCGTGGAAAGCCGCGTCGGACGCGGCGATATTATCATCAAAGACGTTTTATCCCTCGGCGCGGACGTGATCGCGTCCAGCAATCTTCTCAAAGAAATTCAATAAAGCAGGTGATGCTGTATGAGCGACCCCCTGGTATTGACCTTTGATATCGGCACGCAGAGCGCCCGGGCGATCCTTGTGCGAGCGGACGGCGGCTTTGCGGATATGACGCACAAAAAATACGAAACGCCCTATGTTTCCCGTCAGCCGGGCTGGGCGGAACAGTCGCCGGATTTTTACTATGACGTCATCGCGGCGCTGTCAAAAGAACTTCTCGCGCGGAACGCGGACAGGCTCGGAGATCTCATCGCCGTCACCCTGACAAGCATCCGCGACACGGTGCTCTGTCTCGACAAAGACAGACGGGCGCTGCGGGACATCATTCTCTGGCTCGACAAGCGCAGAGCCCGCTGTCACGGGCAGATCCCCCCGGTGAAAAACGCGCTGTTCCGGCTCGTCGGCATGGGCGAGGCGGTCCGGAATATTTACAGCGTCACCGCCGTCAACTGGCTGAAGCAGAACGAGCCGGAGCTCTGGGCGAAAACGGATCAATACGTGATGCTGCCCACCTATCTCAATTATAAGCTGACCGGGGAGCTGAAGGATTCCGCGGCGAATATGATCGGCCACATGCCCTTCAACTATAAAAAACGCGACTGGATGGCGCAGGGGGAGCTGACCCGCTGCGTCTGCGAGGCCCCGCGGGAAAAGCTCTGCGACCTCGTGCCCTCCGGCGCGGTGATCGGCAAAATCACCGAAGCGGCTGCCGCGGCGACGGGCATCCCCGCCGGGCTGCCGCTGATCGCCACCGGCTCCGACAAGGGCTGTGAAACGCTGGGGCTTTCGGTGGTCCACGCCCATCAGGCGGCAGTCTCCTTCGGCACCACCGCCACGCTGCAGATGGCGGTGAAGGATTATTTCGAGCCTCAGCCCTTCATGCCCGCTTACCCGGCGGTGCCGAACGATCTGTATAATCCGGAATTCGAGGTCTACCGCGGCTTCTGGATGCTCTCCTGGTTCATTGAGCAGTTCGGCGCCGAGGACCGGGCCGAAGCGGAAAAGCGCGGCTGCAGCACGGAACAGATCCTCGACGAGCGGATCAGAGATATCCCGCCCGGCTGCGAGGGACTGCTTCTGCAGCCCTTCTGGACCGCGGGCATCACCAACCCCAACGCCCGGGGCGCGATCGTGGGCTTCACCGACCGCCACACCCGATATCACCTTTACCGTGCCATTATAGAAGGCATCTGCATGGAGCTGTACCACGGCCTTTCCACCATGGAAAAGCGGTCCGGGCTGAAGGTGACGGAGCTGTACGCGGGCGGCGGCGGGGCGAAAAGTGATATCGTCTGTCAGATCGCCGCGGATCTCTTCGGCCTTCCGGTCCGGCGCAGCCAGACCCATGAGACCAGCGCCGTGGGTTCCTCCATGGTGGCGTTCATCGCGCTGGGGATCTACCGGGATTACGACGACGCCATCGCCCATATGGTGCGGCAGAAGGACGAATTCCTGCCGGATCCCGACAATCACCGGCTGTATATGGAATATTACGAAAAAGCCTATCACAGACTCGCTTCGAGCCTGAAAACCGTGAACAACAACATCGTGAATATCTTGAAAAGGAGACCGACCGAATGAGCAAACCGTATCAGGGCTTCGAGCCGAAATGGGTGCTGACCCGCGCCCCGGAGGACAGCTACCGTTCCATTTTCCGCTGGGGCGACCCGGATTTCTTCAAATACCCGAAGGAGAGCCTTTACAAGTACGTCAAGGAGCGCTGCGGCCTGACGGATGAGGATTTCGCTCAGTACAACGACGATATCGGCATGGAGCCGGTGAAGCTGGACGCGTCTTGCGCGCCGAAGCTGGACAAGGCGCACGTGGACGCCATCGCAGCCATCGTGGGCGAAAAGAACGTCTCCCAGTCGGATTACGACCGTCTCGCCGTGGCGTACGGCCAGACGATGTACGACCTTCTGCGCATGCGCCATCGCCGGTTCGACAGCCTGCCGGATCTGGTGGTCTTCCCCGACAATACCGATCAGATCGAGAAGATCGTTGCTTACGTTACAGAGCACAAGATCCCCCTCTACGTTTACGGCGGCGGTTCCTCGGTGACCCGGGGCGTGGAGCCGGTCAACGGCGGCGTGTCGCTGGATATGCGCCGCAATTTCAATAAAGTGCTCCGCTTCAACGAAACCGATCAGACCATCACCGTGCAG
>CACYHJ010000089.1 GCA_902774165.1 Oscillospiraceae bacterium | reverse complement strand
TCGCTGACCTATGCCGCCGAATCCTCCAAGCTGTTCTGCCTGCGGGGCGGCGTTTCCGAACCCGGGTTCGGAAGCGACAAAACCTACGACCGCCTTGCGTATGAAATAGAAAACTGCCTTTCCGACCTGTATCTGCGCAGGGTAGAGGTGCGCGCCGTGCCGATGCGGATGGAACATATTCCGCGGATTGCGGAGATTGAACGCGCCTGTTTCAAAAAGCCCTGGACGGAGCAGATGCTGATCGACGAACTGACCGTGCCCGGCGCGAGATTCTTTGCCGCGGTGGATTCCAAAGGCGAAACCGTCGGTTATGTGGGCGCGAACAATAACGCGGGCGAGGTTTATCTCGGGGACGTAGCGGTTCTGCCCTCGCGGTCCGGCATGGGAATCGGCACGGTGCTGCTGAACCGCCTGATCTCGGTCTGTATCGCGGAAGAAGCGGAGTTTATCTCGCTTGAGGTGCGCAAGAGCAATCTGAGCGGCAGAAGATTATACGAGCGCTGCGGGTTCCGGGAGGTCGGCAGGCGTCCGTCGTTCTACTCGCAGCCGACCGAAGACGCAATCGTTATGACCAAAAGACTCAAATGGTAAGAAACCTGGTGATAGAACTTGAAAATTCTCGGAATTGAAAGCTCCTGCGACGATACCGCCGCGGCGGTTGTTGAGGATGGCAGGGTGCTGATTTCCTCCGTCGTGTCCTCTCAGATTCATGAACACGTGAAATACGGCGGCGTTGTTCCGGAGATCGCTTCCCGCCGGCATGCGGAATGTATTGCCGAGGTGACGCGGTCTGCGATGCGCAAAGCCTCGGTTGATTATGACGATCTGGACGGGATCGCCGTTACCTTTGCGCCGGGACTGATCGGCTCTCTTTTGGTCGGCGTGAATTTTGCGAAGGGGCTGTCCTTTGCCTCCGGGCTGCCGTTGATTCCGGTCCATCACCTGCGGGGGCATATCGCCGCGAATTATATATCCTCTCCGGAGCTTGAGCCGCCGTTCCTTGCCCTTGTCGTCTCCGGCGGACACAGTCATATTGTGCAAGTAAACGATTATACTTCGTTTAAAATAATCGGGCGGACCCGGGACGACGCCGCGGGAGAGGCGCTGGATAAGGCCGCAAGGGCGATGGGCCTTGACTATCCCGGCGGCGCGAATCTCGATATCGCCGCAAAAGAAGGAGATCCGACGGCGTATCATTTCCCGCGTCCCCGCGTGGACGGCGCTCCGCTTGACTTCAGCTTCTCCGGGTTGAAGACCTCTGTCATCAATCTTCTGCATGCCGCACAGCAAAAAGGAGAGCAGATTTCCGTGCCGGACGTCGGCGCGTCCTATATCAAGGCTGTGACGGATTTTCTGATCGACAACACCATGAAAGCCTGCGAGCTCGAAGGAACGGATCAGCTTGTCGTCGCCGGCGGCGTTTCCGCGAACACCGTCCTGCGCCGGGAATTGAAGCGCAGGTGCGCGCAGAAGGGGATCCGGCTCTATCTTCCGGCGCTCAATCTCTGCGGTGATAACGCGGCGATGATCGCCTCTCAGGGGTATTACGAGCTGCGAGCGGGCAATATAGCCAATTTATCGTTAAATGCCGTCGCTACTTTAGGCATAGACGGGTGTTGACATTTTGACAATATATTAGTATAATTTTATCGGAAAATAATTTGAATAACTTTTTTCGTTATTCGGTATTTTACTGTTTTAAAGGAGTTGTAACAAATGGAAAACAAGGCTCTTACCGCCAACAAATCGATCCTTGCATGGCTTGACAAGCAGATCGAACTGGTGAAACCCGCCCGCATCGACGGGCGAGATGACAAAGCTCAACCCCGAACTTCTGCCGGATTGCTATCTGCACAGAACCAAGGCAAATGACGTTGCCCGCGTTGAAGCGAGAACACTTATCTGTACGCCTACCAAAGAAGAAGCCGGCCCCACCAACCACTGGATGGATCCCGACGAGTGCTATAAGATGCTCTACGATATCGCCCGCGACAGCTACAAGGGCAGAACAATGTATGTGCTGCCTTATTCGATGGGTCCTGTCGGCTCGCCTTTCTCCAAGATCGGTATCGAAGTCACCGACTCCATTTACGTCGTGCTGAATATGTGCATCATGACCCGTGTCGGTCAGGCGGTGCTCGATTGTCTGGGCGACAGCGACGATTGGGTACGCGGTCTCCACGCAAAGTGCAAGATCGACGCAGAGAACCGCTGGATCGTTCAGTTCCCGCAGGACAATACCATTATCTCCGTCAACTCCGGTTACGGCGGAAACGTGCTTCTGGGCAAAAAATGCTTCGCGCTCCGTATCGCATCCTATCAGGGATGGAAAGAGGGCTGGCAGGCAGAGCATATGCTGATTCTCGGCGTTGAATTCCCCAACGGCGACGTCAAATACATCTGTGCCGCGTTCCCGTCCGCCTGCGGCAAGACCAATCTGGCTATGCTGATCCCGCCTGAGTATTATCGCAAGAAAGGCTATAAGGTCTGGACGGTCGGCGACGATATCGCATGGATCCGCAAGGGCCCCGACGGCAGGCTTTACGCCATCAACCCCGAAAACGGTTTCTTCGGTGTCGCGCCCGGAACCAACGACAAATCCAACCCCAACGCGCTCGCCTCCACGAAGAGAGGCGCGATCTTCACCAATGTTGCGCTTAATAAAGACAATATGACCGTGTGGTGGGAAGGCCTTGATAAGAACCCGCCCGAGAACGGCCTTGACTGGCTCGGCAACGACTGGAACGGCAAGACCTCGACTGAGGTCGGCGCGAATCCCAACAGCCGTTTCACCGCTCCCGCAGTCAATTGCCCGTGCCTGAGCAGCGAGTTCGAGAACCCGAACGGTGTGCCGATTTCCGCATTTGTATTCGGCGGCAGACGCGCGAAGCTCGCTCCGCTGGTCTATCAGTCGAAAGATTGGGACAACGGTGTATTTGTCGGCTCCATTATGGCGTCCGAGAAGACCGCAGCGGCAGTCGGTAAGGTCGGCGAGCTGCGCCGCGATCCCATGGCGATGCTGCCCTTCTGCGGCTACAATATGGGCGACTACTGGCAGCACTGGATTGACATCGGCAAGACCCTCGATCCCGACAAGGCTCCGAAGATCTTCAACGTCAACTGGTTCCGCAAGAGCGACGACGGAAAATTCCTGTGGCCCGGCTTCGGCGACAACCTGCGCGTCCTGGAGTGGATCCTCAAACGCTGCGAAGGCGAGATCGACGCGAAAGAGACTCCCATCGGCTACGTTCCCTATGCGGAGGATATCAATCTCGAAGGCATCGAGGATGAGGTATCCAGAGAGACCCTTGCTTCCATCCTTGAGGTGGAGCCCGAGCTCTGGAAGGAAGAGGCCGCCGGCATTGAGGAGTATTACGCCCAGTTCGGCGACAAGCTCCCGCCCGTTCTCAGAGAGCAGCTTGAAAACCTCAAGGCCGCTCTGTAAGAAATACGTACAGCCTGTATATTTATGAATTCATTCCCCGGCCGATGCCGGGGAATGGTTCCGTTAAGAGGAGTCGAAAGTAATGAAAAAAACGGCAGCGCTGATCCTTGCGGCATTGATGCTTCTGTTCGTGTTTTCATCCTGCGCGAAGAAACCTCAGACCGGCAATGAAACCGAAGCGCAGAGCGAAACCGTTCCCGCCGGCGTGACTGCCTCGGAAAAAGATCCCGGCACAGATGTCTCCGCGGCGCCCGGCAACGAAAGAGAGGAAAATACAGTGAAAGGTGAAAATCCCATTGTTACCATCACCATGGAAAACGGAGGCGTGATCAAGGCGGAGCTTTATCCCGAGATCGCGCCCAACACGGTGAACAACTTTATCTCCCTGATCAAAAAGGGATTCTATGACGGCGTGATCTTCCACCGCGTGATTCCCGGTTTCATGATTCAGGGCGGCGACCCGAACGGTACCGGTTCCGGCGGTCCCGGCTACAGGATCTTCGGCGAGTTCTCCAACAATGATTTTGAAAATAATCTCAAACACACCCGCGGCGTGCTTTCCATGGCGCGGCAGGGTAATCCCTATAACCCGAAGCCCTATTACAACACCGCCGGCAGCCAGTTCTTTATTATGACGTCCGATTCACCGCATCTGGACAACGACTACGCTTCCTTCGGCAAGGTCATTGAAGGTATGGACGTTGTGGACGCGATCGTCAGCGCCCGCAGAGATTCCTCCGACAAGCCCTACGAGGATCAGCGGATCAAGACCGTGACCGTAGATACGATGGGCGTCGATTATCCCGAACCCGAGACGATTCCCGAATAAACAATCATTCCGTGCTTCTCCGGAGGTGCGGAATGATTCTTGTATTTTTATTACACGCAGCTCTTGACAATCTTAAAATATTATGTATAATTATGTAATATATTTGTATATATATTCTGTTTTCAGGTGAAGCTATGAAACTGTTTATTGACGGCAGCGCCGGTACCACGGGGCTGCGCATCCGTGACCGTCTTGCCCAGCGCAGCGAGTTTGAAATTCTCTCGCTTCCGGATGAATTGCGGAAAGATCCCGCTGCAAAAAAAGAGGCGTATTCCTCCGCCGACTACGTTATCACATGTTTGCCGGACGCCGCGGCGATCGAGGCGGCCCGGCTGGCGCAGGAAGTCTGTCAGTATCACCCGCTTCGACTGCTTGATACGTCGACCGCGCACAGAACAAGCCCGGGATGGAGTTACGGGTTTCCGGAGCTTTCCGACGGGATGCGCGCGGACGTGCGCAATGCACAGCGGCTTGCGGTGCCCGGATGCCACGCCTCCGGATTTATCGCTCTGGTAAGGCCTCTCGTCAGAAACGGCTTGATCTCGCCCGATACCGCGCTCAGCTGTTTTTCGCTGACCGGTTACAGCGGCGGCGGAAATAAAATGATTGCGGAGTATGAATCGGAAAACCGCAGCCCCCTGTTGGATTCGCCCCGTCAATATGCCTTGGGACAAGCCCATAAGCATCTGAAGGAAATGCAGGGAATCACCGGGATTTCCGTCACGCCTGCGTTCTGCCCGATTGTTGCGGACTTTTACAGCGGCATGGAGGTTACGGTCCCGCTCTTCCGGAAGGATTTGCTGAAAGGCGGGATCGAAGACGTCAGGGACGTTTACCGCGCGTTATATGCAGGACCGGTCGTTTGCTATCGGGAAGAGATTGCGGACAACGGATTCCTGGCGGCAAATCAGATGCGGGGGAAGGATTCCATGCTGATCGGCGTCGCGGGAAATGAAGACAGAATTCTGTTAACTGCCGTTTATGATAACCTCGGCAAGGGTGCTTCCGGGGCTGCGGTTCAGTGTCTGAACCTGATGTGCGGTCTCGAGGAAACCGCGGGACTTCAGCTTTTATCGGAGGAGATATGATATGGAAAGGATCAATTATATTGACGGCGGCGTCTGCGCCGCGAAAGGGTTCAGGGCGTCCGGCGTTCATTGCGGTATCCGCAAAAACAGAACGAAGCGGGATCTCGCCTTAATCGTCAGCGATCGGAAAGCGGCAGCGGCCGCGGTCTATACGCAGAATCTTGTGAAAGGCGCGCCGCTGCTTGTCACAAAGAATCACATTGCCGACGGGTTCGCCCAGGCGGTGATCTGCAACAGCGGAAACGCAAATACCTGCAACGCCAACGGAATCGAGATCGCGGAGCAGATGAGCGATCTTGTCGCGATGCATACCGGGATCGACGCCGCCGACGTGGTGGTCGCCTCCACCGGCGTGATCGGTCAGCCTTTGGAAATAGAGCCCATCGCAAGCGGTATGCCCGCGCTGACGGCGGGTCTGGCGTATGATAATTCCTGCGACGCGGCGGAGGCGATCATGACCACCGATACGATCGCGAAATCCGTCTCCGTGGAATTTGAACTGAATGGGGTTCTGTGCCGCATGGGCGGCATCGCGAAGGGCTCCGGCATGATCCATCCCAACATGGCGACCATGCTGGTTTTTGTAACAACCGATACGGCGATTGCGCCGTGTATGCTTCAGAAAGCGCTCAGCGAGGATATCAAGACCAGCTTCAATATGGTGTCCATTGACGGCGATACCTCCACAAACGATATGGTGACGGTGCTTGCCAACGGTATGGCTGGGAATGATGAAATCACGTCGGAGGGGCAGGCGTTTGACGTGTTTTGTGCAGCGCTGCACGCCGTCACCGCGAAGCTCTGCCGCCTGATTGCCGGCGACGGGGAAGGGGCAACAAAGCTTCTGACCTGTAAGGTCACCGGCGGGAAAACGCCTGAGGCGGCAAAGATTTCCGCCAAAAGCGTGATCTGCTCCTCTTTGCTGAAGGCGGCGATGTTCGGCGCCGACGCCAACTGGGGCAGGGTGCTCTGCGCGCTCGGGTACAGCGGTGCGGATCTTGACGTTAATAAAGTGGACGTTTCCTTCGCCTCTGCAAAAGGGGAGATCCCGGTCTGCAGAAACGGTGCGGGGATCGAATTCAGCGAAGAAAAGGCGAAGGAGATCCTGCTGGAAAAAGAGATTGATATTCTTGTCGGCCTGAACGACGGCGAATTCTGCGCCGAAGCCTGGGGCTGCGACCTGACTTATGATTATGTGAAAATCAACGGTGACTACAGAACATAAAACTACAGAACCATTTTAATAAGGGAGGGTTCCCGATGTCCGCTGTGAATAAGAAAACTGTTTCCCTGCTGATGAGTGTTATCCTTCTTTTCGTCTGTTTCCCCCTGTCTGCCCTTGCAGGCGAGGAGAAGACGCCGGTTTTCCTGTTTTCTGCCGCGCCGCAGAAAGCGGAATATGCGGCGGGGGAGGAGATTATGATCGACGCGGTGCTGAAAAACAACACGTTTTCGGATATCGAAAACTATTCCGTCACCATGACCTATTCCCGCACTGATACCTACCTGGTCGCCGGAACAGTGGAGGAGACCTTTGATGTGCTGGAATACAACGGGGCCCGATCCATGCGTTTTACGCTTTACGAAAATAAGACCGCTGTCTCCATCGGGACAAAGCTTGCGCGCTTTATCTCATTTCTGGCAAAGATTGTGAAGCGGTTCGTCTATGCCGTAAGTCAGCTTACGCCGGAAATCGAATACGCAAAAGCTCGGGGAGAAACAGTTTTCGGAGAGTTCCCGCAGAGCCTCAAATATCTCTTCAAGCCGAGAGTATCTGAGGATCTGGGCTCCTGTATCGTTATGTATGACGGCCATGAGATCACCTGCAGCTTCCGCGTGCGATACGACAAACCGGCGGTCACGGAGCTTGAACCTGTCGAGAAAACGGCGGAGGCGACAGATCGCTATTCCGTCGCAGCGACGGTAACGCCCTCTGCGAACGGCGTTGAGGTCCTGTCGTTCGGCGGCACGATCGAAAACGGCAAAGCCCGGGGCGGCGTTGTTTATATTGACGGCGGCAGCGGCCGCGTCGGGATCGGCAGCACGGCGGGAGAGCATTTTGAATCTCTCGCGTTCAGGCTGGCGGATATCAAGGCCGGCAATGCGTACCGGCTCGAACTGAATTACGACCGGGGCAGAATCAAGCTTTGGATTCTGACCGATCCGTCAGATCCGGATCCGGCGCCGACGTTTGATATTTATACGGAATTTGACGGCGCACAGATCGGCAAAAGCGCCGGCGTGACGGACGTGACGGTCGGCGAAGCAAGAGAAGATGATTATACCGGCGAGACCTATACGAATCCCGTCTGCGACAACGCGCCGGATCCTTTTATCCTGTTCGACGACGGCGTGTATTATCTTTATGCCACCAATCGCCCCGGCGACGGGTATGATACCTATACTTCCGAGGATCTTGTACACTGGACGCACGCCTGTCAGGTCGCCCGGAAGGACGATCTTGTGGGCGAGCGCGATTTCTGGGCTCCTGAGGTGTACAAATACAACGGAAAGTATTATCTGCTCTATACCTCTCAGGTGCATCTCGGCCTTGCGGTCGCGGACGCGCCTACCGGTCCGTTTGTAAAGACAGGGGACAGCTTCCTGTTTGATTTCAACTGTCTCGACGGGAATCTGTTCTTCGACGACGACGGCAGGATCTACCTGTATTTTTCCAAAACCTTCGACGGCGGGCAGTGCCTGTGGGGCTGTGAAATGAACGCGGACCTGACGCCGAAAACGGAAACGCTCACTCAGCTTTCCGTGCCGGAGGGCTGGGAGATTTCGATCAACGAAGGCCCGGAGATGATCAAACATAACGGGACGTATTATCTCACCTATTCCGGCGACGGATACGACAGCATCAATTACGGCGTCGGCGTCATGACCTGCGGCGAACCGCTCGGCAGCTTTGAAAAGAGCCCGCTGAACCCGATTCTCAAATATACCGCGTTCCTGCATGGGCCGGGGCACCACTGTTTCGCCCCGTCGCCCGACGGCAGCGAGCTGTTCATTTGCTATCACAGCCATTACAGCACCACGCAGGTGCACGTCAGGCGCATGAACATTGACCGGGTGAAATTCGTTCCCACGGAACACGGCGCTGACAAGCTCACCTTCCTCGGGCCGACGATGACGCCGCAGCCGATCCCTTCCAAATAAACAAAACAACAAATCGTATATCCCTATTGAGAGGTTGAATTTCATGAACATTTCCAACGCCGACAGAGCGCATATCCTCGTCAAGGCTCTGCCGCACATCCAGAAATACAACGGCAAGACCATTGTGATCAAATACGGCGGAAACGCCATGGTCAGCGAGGAGCTTCAGAACGCGGTGATCGAGGATATCTGCCTGATGCGTCAGGTGGGCATGAACGTGGTGCTGGTGCACGGCGGCGGCCCGGAGATCTCGAAAACCCTTAAAAGAATGGGTAAGGAGACCGAGTTTAAAAACGGACTGCGGGTCACCGATAAGGAGACCGTGGACGTTGCGCAGATGATCCTTGCCGGAAAGGTCGGAAAGAACCTTGTCAACCTGATCAATAATAAAGGCGGGCGCGCGATCGGACTTTGCGGCATTGACGGTAAAATGATCGAGGCGCGCATGAAACAGCCGGAGCTTGGGCTGGGATACGTCGGCGATATCGTTTCCATCCGGACCGAGCCCGTCACGGATCTGCTTCAATGCGGTTATATCCCGGTCGTATCCGGGCTCGGGTACGACGACGAGTGCAACGTCTACAACATCAACGCCGATACCGTAGCGGCGGAGCTCGCCGGCAAGCTTGAGGCGGAATGCCTGATTTCCGTTACGGATGAAAGCGGCGTTCTGATGGATAAGGACGACCCTTCCACGCTGATCCCGCAGCTCAGTATGCGCACCGCGAAACGTCTGATTGAGGAAGGCGTGATCGTCGGCGGTATGATCCCGAAGGTCGAGTGCTGCCTGGAAGCTCTTCGAGCAGGAGTAAAAAAAGTCTTTATCATCGACGGCAGAGTGCCGCATTCGATCCTGATGGAGCTTCTGACCGACGAAGGTCTGGGTACGATGTTTACAAAGAATTGAGGAATGTTTTGATGGATATCTTCGAGCTTGATAAAACATATGTCGCCAATACCTACAAGAGATTTCCCGTCGAGCTGGTGCGCGGCAAGGGAAGCGAACTCTATGATGTGAGCGGGAAGCGGTACATCGACCTCGGCAGCGGGATCGCGGTAAACAGCTTCGGCGCCTGCGACGAGGTATGGGCCAACGCCGTCACAAGGCAGCTGACGAAGCTTCAGCATACATCCAATCTGTATTATACCGATCCCTGTGCCATCCTTGCGCAGAAATTATGCGGACGCACCGGGATGAAGAAGGTGTTTTTCGGCAATTCCGGCGCGGAGGCGAACGAAGGCGCGATCAAGGCGGCACGGCGTTATTCCGTCAAGAAATACGGCGAAGGCCGAAACGGGATCGTCACCCTGAAAAACAGCTTCCACGGCAGAACGCTGGCGACGCTTGCCGCAACCGGGCAGGACGTGTTTCATCAGGAATTCGGGCCGTTCCCGGAGGGTTTTTTCTACGCGGAGCCAAACGATTTTGAATCCGTAAAAACGCTTTGCGAAGAGAACCGTGTCTGCGCCGTCATGATGGAGGCGGTGCAGGGCGAGGGCGGCGTGTGTCCTCTCTCGCCGGAGTTTGTCAAAAGCGTTGCGGAAAAGAAGGCTAAAGACTCAAAAGTTGCCGGCAGCGCAAACGTTTTTGTCTTTCCTGAACTGCAGTCAGGAAACATCGGCTACAAGATTGCGCAGCGTTTGGGCAATTTCGAAGCGGTCGGACCAATTCTTCAAGGCTTGAATGCGCCTGTTTCCGATCTTTCGCGCGGATGCTCCGAAGAAGACGTTTATAAGGTTGCTTTGATCACGGCAGCGCAAACGCTGGGGGACTAAGAGCATGCAGTTTTCCGTATCAAATGCAGAGCTTA
>CACYHJ010000088.1 GCA_902774165.1 Oscillospiraceae bacterium | reverse complement strand
GGAATACGCCATGGCGACGATCACAAGGCCGAACGCCAGCGCGGTCAGCATATAGCCGGCATAATTCTCGGTGGAGCACTTTGTCACGATCGCGGTGCCGCAGCCGAAGACGACCAGGACGCAGGTCCCGATGAACTCTGCGAGATACTTTTTAACAGAACTCATGAATAACTCTCCTTTTTTAATGGTATCGGTATGGATTCGCACGGACAGAATTCAACAGGATGAAAACGGCTCATTCCGCCTTGAAGAACGCGCAGAAGGCCTGATACGCCATAAAGACGTCGTATTTCGCGGTGATTTCAAAGGGGGAGTGCATCGAAAGCACGGGAACGCCCAGATCCACGGTGTTCACGCCCAGATGCGAGATATACTTCGCGACCGTGCCGCCGCCGCCCGCGTCGACCTTGCCCAGCTCTCCGGTCTGCCAGAGGATGCTGTCCGCGTCGAGAATGCCGCGGATCTTGCCCATGTATTCCGCGGAGGCGTCGTTGGTGCCGCTTTTTCCCCGGGCGCCGGTGTACTTGGTGATCACCACGCCCTTGTTCAGGTAAGAGGCGTTGTTTTTCTCGAACACATCGTAGAAGGTGGGGTCGAAGGCGGCATTGACGTCGGCGGAAAGACATTCGCTTGCCCGCAGGACGTCGTTCACGTCCGCGTCCTCCGCGGCGCAGAGATCCTCAATGAACTGGGCGAGGAACCGGGACTCAAGGCCCGTATTGCCTTCGCTGCCGATCTCTTCCTTATCCGTCAGCACCGACAGACAGGTATATTCCGGCGCTTCCGTATCCAGCGCCGCCATGACGGCGGTATAGGCGCAGACCCGGTCGTCCTGCCCGTAAGCGCCCACGAGGCTGCGGTCCAGCCCCACGTCGCAGGCCTTCCCGGCGGGAACGATCTCGATCTCCGCGCTCTGGAAATCCCGTTCGGTAATGCCGTATTTGTCGTTCAGCAGCTTCATGATCGCGAGCCTGACCCCGTCGCTCTCGCAGCCGGGATATTTGCGGGAGCCGATGATCACGTTCAGCTCCTCGCCCTTGATCCCCTCGGCGAGCGTCCGTTTGGACTGCTCCGCGCCGAGGTGGGGCAGCAGGTCGCTGATGACAAGCCGGGGATCGCCCTCGTCCTCGCCGATGCTTACGGTGATTTTTTCACCGTCCGCCCGCATGATCACGCCGTGCATGGCCAGTGGGATCGTGGGCCACTGGTATTTGCGGATGCCGCCGTAGTAATGGGTCTTGAAGTAGCCGATCTCCTGTTTTTCATAGACCGGGTTCGGCTTCAGATCCAGGCGGGGGGAGTCGATGTGGGCGGCGGCGATGCGCACGCCGTCCGAGAGCTCGCGTCTGCCGAACACCGTCAGGATCACGGCCTTGCCGTGGATCGGGAAATACACCTTATCGCCCGGGGCGTAGAGCGTATGCTTGACAAACCGCCGGAACCCGTTCTCCTCCGCCATGCGGACGATCTCGTCCGCCGCCTCGCGCTCGGTTTTCGCGCTGTCAAGAAATGCCTTGTAGCCCTCGCAGAATTCGTCCGCCTGCGCCTTGTCCGCGTCGATCAGAACGTCGTCCGCGTGGGCGGGGGAGTAGAAAAGCTGTTCCTTGAGCTGCTTGATCTCATTGTTTTTTTCGTCCATAATTACACCTCGTTCTATATTTGCCGATACGACGTTTTGCGTCGTATGATTTCTTTTTTTGCGGGGATCTTTTATTTTCCGTACTTTTTCAGCGCCCGGTTGATTTTTACCACGTAATAACGGGTCTCGTCGACGGGAATCTGTTTCAGGTGAACACCGTCGTCGGAATATTCCGGGTTTTCGAGCCATCGCGCCACCGCGTTCATTCCCGCGTTGTAGGCTGCGGCGGCGGTGTCGGTATTCCCGAACCGCTCCAGCAGCATCGAGAGGAAAAACGTGCCGTACCGCACGTTGACCTCCGGGTCCTCCAGCGCCTCGACGGGGAGCTGCTCGCCGGTTTTGGTCTGCAGCCACTCGAAGGTCTGCGGCGTGATCTGCATCAGTCCACGCGCGCCGGCGGAGGAGACCGCGTCCGGCCGGAAATGGCTTTCCGTCTCCGCCACGGCGAGAACAAACGCTTCCGGCACGTTGTACTGCGCCGCGTAACGGGCGATCAGCGGCTCATATTCGGAAGACGCGCGCCGGTGCAGAATCAGAATCGCGCCGCCCAGCAGCAGCGCCAGGGCGAGAAACAGCGCGACGGGCCGCAGAGTTCTTTTCGTCTTTTTCTTACGCTTTGCCGCCATAGACCGTTCTGATCCTTTCCGCCGCCGACCGCGCATCGTCCGTGGGGTCGCCGCCGTCGGGGTTTTCTATAATGATATCCGCCCGGGACGTATAGAAGCTCTCGTCCTCCTGGGCGCCCATGCGCAGGACCGCGGCGGCTTCGTCGAGCCCGTCCCGCGCCATGATCCGGCGTTTCCGGGTCTCAAAGGGCGCCGTGACCGCCACGGTGACGTCGCAGTAAGCGTCCGCCCCGCTTTGGAACAGCAGCGGCACGTCGAGCACGCAGGGAATGTTCTTTTCACTCAGCGCGAAGGCGCGTTCCGCCGTTTCGCGGAGAATCGCCGGGTGCGTGACGGAGTTGAGCAGGCGCGTGTTCTCTTTTGAGGAAAACGCCCGCCGGGCAAGCTCCGCGCGGATCAGCGCGCCGTCTTTGTCCAGAATCTCCCTGCCGAAGACGTTTGCCAGCTCCGAGAGCACGGGAGACCCTTTTTCGGTGATCTCGCGGGCGATCCGGTCGGTGTCGATCACCCGGAACCCGTACGCCTCAAAAACGCGGCAGACGGTGGATTTTCCCGCGCCGGTCTGCCCGGTGAGACCGACGACGGGCGCTTCGTCGATAAAGTCGAAGCCCGCGGCGCGGAACAGCCGGTTGCACACCGCAAGGCCGATCCCTTCCGGGACAGGGCACTGGGCGACGGCGCAGGCTGCGCCCTTTTCGTCCAGCTCCCGCAGCGCGTCAAACAGCCGCCGGGTCTGTGAAAGCCCGTCGTTTTCGCTGCCCATGGTCACAACGGGGACCTTCAGCAGCGGGGCGGTCTGATCAAAACAGAGGGCGAAAAGTCCCTGCGCGGGATGCCGGTCGAAATACCGCAGATATCCCTTCTGCGTGCCTCGGTATATTTTTATCCGCGTCTTCGGCGAATAATGCTTATATTTCATGCCCGGCGACGCGGCGGTCTCGTTCTTCTCCAGCGGGTCCAGCACCGCTTTGTCGATTTCGACCTCGCCCAGCGTCTCCCGCAGCATCTCCGGGGTGATCCCACCGGGACGAAGCACGCGGGGCGTTTTCGTCGCGAGGGTGATCACGGTGGATTCCACCCCCACGGCGCAGTCGCCCCCGTCAAGGATCAACGGCACGCGTCCGGTCATGTCGTCCGCCGCGGATTCGACTTTGGACGGGCTGGGGAAGCCGGAAATATTCGCCGAGGGCGCCGCCAGAGGAACGCCCGCCGCTTCGATCACGGCGCGGGCGACGGGATGCGACGGCATCCGGATCGCCACCGTGTCCAGCCCGCCGCTGGTGACGTCGGGGATCGCGCCGCTTTTCGGCAGGATGATCGTCAGCGGCCCCGGCCAGAATTTTTCCGCAAGGCGCCGCGCGCTCTCCGGCACGTCCCGCACGAGGGGGCGGATCTCTTCAAAAGATGAAATATGTACGATCAGCGGGTTGTCGCTCGGACGCCCCTTTGCTTCATATATTTTTCTGACCGCGTCCGCGTCCAGCGCGTTCGCCGCGAGGCCGTAAACGGTCTCGGTGGGAATGACGACGAGCCCGCCGTCTCTGAGAATCTGAGCGGCAAGCGGAATCGCGGTCGGATCGGTATTCGGGTTCAGGATTTGAGTTTTCATAGTTTCTATATGTAAGGGATGAGGGAGAAGGGAGAGAGGGTTGAGTATAAATAAGTATTAAAACTAACAGCTATCAGCTATCGGCTATTGGCTATCGGCTGTCAGCTATCGGCGATCGCCTGCTCCGCCGCCAGCTTTTTCGCCGTATCCGCGGCGGTCAGCGCGTTGATCAGCTCGTCGAGATCGCCGTTGACAATGGCGTCGATCTTATACAGCGTCAGGTTGATGCGGTGGTCGGTGACGCGTCCCTGGGGGAAATTATAGGTGCGGATCCGTTCGCTGCGGTCGCCCGTGCCCACCTGCGCCCGGCGTTCGCCGGCGATATCCGACTGCTGCCGCTCCAGCTCCTTCTCGTAAAGGCGGGAGCGCAGGATCTTCATCGCCCGGTCCTTATTCTTATATTGGCTGCGTTCGTCCTGGCATTCCACCACCGTACCGGTGGGAAGGTGGGTGATGCGGATCGCGGATTCGGTCTTGTTGATGTGCTGACCGCCCGCGCCGCTGGAACGGAACGTGTCGATCTGCAGATCCGCCGGATTGATCTGCACGTCCACCTCTTCCGCCTCGGGCAGCACCGCCACCGTCGCCGTAGAGGTCTGGATGCGGCCCTGGGATTCGGTTTCCGGCACGCGCTGCACCCGGTGAACGCCGCTTTCGAATTTGAATTTCGAGTAAGCGCCGGCTCCCTTCGCGGCGAAGCTGATCTCCTTGAAGCCGCCCAGCTCCGTGCTGTTGGCGTTCAGAACTTCCGTTTTGAACCCGTGCTTTTCACAGTACATGGTATACATTCTGTAAAGCACGCCTGCGAACAGGGCGCTTTCCTCGCCGCCCGCGCCGCTGCGGATTTCGATGATGACGTTTTTGTCGTCGTTTGGGTCCTTCGGCGCAAGAAGCTCCCGCAGCGCGCCGGTTACGTCCTCCAGCGCCGCCCGGGCTTCCGCGCCGTCCTCCTTCGCAAGCTCCCGCAGCTCCGGGTCGTTGGTCTTGTCCTCTGCGATGGCGTCGGCTTCCGCGATCCGGTCGGTCAGGCGTTTGTATTCCAGATACTTTTCCGCCGTCGGCGCGATCTGGGCGATCCTTTTCATGGTTTCGGCGTATTTTTCGTGATCGGTCAGCACGTCCTCCCTGCAGAGGTCCACGTTCAGATCGTCGTATTTCCGCAAAACGGATTCCAGTTTTTCAAACATCGGCCTGCGCTCCTTCCCGGAAGACCTTCCGGATGTGTTTTTCGGCTTTTGCCCGCGGGATCAGAAATTCCCTGCCGCAGCCGACGCAGCGCAGACGGAAATCCATCCCCGTGCGCAGGACCGTGAACCGGCGCCCGCCGCAGGGATGCGGTTTCTTCATTTCGATCGTGTCTCCGAGCCTGATATCCATATTTCCGCCGCTTTTTCCTTTTATCAGGGACAGTATAGCATACTTTCCGGAAAATGGAAATACAAATTTACTGAAAACAGGAAAAAGGACATGATTTTAATGAGAAATTTTTTGCCGGAAGGCAGCCTGATCGGCACCCGGGAGAACAAAGAACGCATTTCCAGCTGCAACGCGCTGGTTCAGGCCGCCCTCGACGGGGAAATTCTTGAGGCGACCGCCTTTCTGTGCGATTCGTCGCGCAATCTGCACGTGAATCTGGGCTGCATGACCGGGGTCATCCCGAAAAACGAATGCGCCGCGGTTTTCGACGGCGAGATCAAAGAGTCCGCGATTATTTCACGGGTGGACCGGCCCGTGATGTTCCGCATTCTGGAGATCGAGGATTCCGGCGCGGGAAAATTTGCCGTATTATCCCGGCGGCGTGTGCAGGAGCAGTGCATCAACGATTATGTAAACGCCCTCGCCCCGGGCGACGTGATCTCCGCGAAGGTGACGCACCTGGACGATTACGGCGCGTTCTGCGATATCGGCGCGGGCGTGAGCGCGCTGATGCCGATCGACTGCATCTGCGTCTCCCGCATCCCGCATCCTTCAGCCGTGCTGCGCTGCGGCCAGTTCATCAAAGCGGCGGTCAAAAGCCGCGACCGTCAGGGCAGACTGACCCTGACGATGAAAGAGCTCCTGGGCACGTGGGAGGAAAACGCCGCGTTTTTCCGCATCGGCGATACCGTGCCCGGCATTGTGCGAAGCATCGAAAAATACGGCATTTTCGTGGAGCTGTCGCCGAACCTGGCCGGCCTTTCGGAATACGTGCCCGGCGTGAATCCCGGAGAGCGGACGGCGGTGTTTATCAAAAGCGTGAACCCGGCGAAAATGAAGGTAAAGCTGATCATCACCGAAGACGGCGGTGACCTGCCGCCCATGTCGGGCCTGCGCTATTTTTTCAACGGCTCCCACATGGATTCGTTTGAGTATTCGCCGCCCTCCTGCCCGCGCCGGATCACCACGGTGTTTGCCTGACGGGCGTTTATCGTTTCAGGCGGATCTCAAAGGCGACGTCCGAGGGGTCCCCCGGGGCAAGGCCGGGACGGAACGCGCCGTACCCGCGCAGTTTTTCAAGCAGCGCCAGCGCCTTCTCCCGCAGCATCTTCTCTGCGGCCTCCGCCGCAGGCTGCGCCTGCGCCGCGCCGACCCCGCCCGCGCCGATGATCTCGGCGGTGTCGCACAGACACCGGACGGTGAGAATCGTCCCGCTTCTTCGCAGCCGCGGTTTTGCCGACAGGATCCGGAAAGAATAAAGCCGGTTTTCGAACTCGGCCGTGATTGCGCCGTCGTGTGCTTTTTCGGTCAGAAGCGAGAGAATCCGGCTTTCTTCTGCGTCCAGAAAGCCAACGCGGACGCCGCGGCGGAATACCGCCTCGCCCGACAGCTCCGGCTGCCGGTCTGCGTTGAGATGAAAAACGGGCATGGAGCCCACCGTCCCGTCTTCATACATATTGTAAAATTCATACAACCGCACCGGGACGCAGGCCGCCGCCTTCGCGCCGGTCTCAATGATCTGCTGCAGCCGGACCGCGGGGATGCTGCCGCTGTCGGCGCGGACCCTCACGATTTCTTCCGCCGACGGCGCCGCGGCAAGGTAACTGTCGCTGCGCAGCTGATAAGAGCGCAGAAACATGTCAAGCAGCGGTATGACGTCCCCGTCCCGCAGAGCCGAATTCCCCAGCAGAATGATCCGGTTCTGGGAGAATACCGGCTGCTTCCCCGTCGTCAGGGTGAGCGCCGCAGCCGCTTCGCTGACGGTTTTCCCGCGGGCGGAGAAGACCGCCGTCACGCCGTTTTCGCCGGTATCCTGATTGCCGCCGGCGTGGGTCTGGGCGTTCAGCGCCTGTACCGTCAGCAGGATCCCGTCGCCGGTTTTGTCGACCCCGACCGCCTCGACGATCAATTCGCGTTCGATCTCGATATTTCCCGCGCAGCCGGCGAAGCAGAGCAGCCCGCACAGCGCGCACAGAACGGATAAAGCCTTTTTCATGGGACGTTCACCGCCGGGACCGCGCCCGTTCTTCTGTCCCGCAGTTTTTCCGCCGCCCGCACGCTCAGCGGGATTGCGACCGTCATGCTCAGAAAAAGCAGAAGCGGCGCCGGCGAGATCAGAATCTTTGCCGCGTCGGGATTCCCGGAGGTCAGGAATACCGCCGCCGCGCTGACCGTCCCGCAGCCGATCAGCGCAGACAGTTTGTTTTTTACGCCGAATCCGGAGGCAAAGACCTCGCAAAGCACCGTAAAACAGAGACAGAGCTTGACCAACGCGCACAAAACCCAGATCGCGGTGAATACCGCGTCCAGCCGGACGCCGCTGCCTACCGTCGCCTGGGCGGTCAGCGCGTAGGCGGGAAACAGCTCCTTCTCACCGAAGCGGCCGAGCACGGCGGATTCAAATAACGCGAGCAGCGCCAGGGTCGAAAACCCGGCGAACATCCAGGGGAGAAAGGTCTTTTTGATGCGGGGATCGGTTTTTTCACTCAGAACCGGGATCGCGGCAACCTCCGCGGTGCTGCCCAGCGCGGTGAGCGTCCGGCGCAGCACGACGCCGACGCCGTCCGAAAACGGAGGGCGGAGATAGTCCGCCCGGGCTTTCCCCTGCAGCGTAAACAGAATCAGCAGAAGTCCCGCCGCCGTGAGCGCGCCGACAAACGCCGATGCGCGGCTGACGGTCCGGAACCCTTTATATGCGCCGTATCCCGCGCACAGCAGCATCATCCCCGTCAGCCAGTGGTTGCGGCCGTCGGGAAACAGCACCGCGCCGGCGAATAGCTCAAACCGCAGCATCGCGGCGAAAACGGCAAAGACGAAGCCGAGCGTGTAGATTGCCGCGAGCCCCCGGGCGAACGCGGGGGAGCACCGCCGCGCACGGGTCAGGAGATTGCCGCCGCCGTCGAGCAGTCGTTTTGCCGGGAAAAAACAAAGGGCGCAGAGCAGCGCCGCGAGAAGCGAGGAAACGGCGACGTCCGTCCCGCTCAGTCGCCGGCCCTCCGGGGCGATATAGGTAAAGCTGACGAGGATCCGCGAAATGAACAAAGCCGCCATCAGGTAATGGGAGCTGATTCTGTCATCCTGCATTGCCCGTTTCACCCTTTCCGTCCGCCGCCGCGGATTTTTTTTATCACAAACCGCATCCTGCCCATGACCGTCCAGTCCCGGCGGATCAGGCCGTCCCGCGCGCCCTGTTTCCGGAATGGCAGCAGCGGCAGCGTGAACGGGATACCGTAAGGCGTCTGGGAACAGAC
>CACYHJ010000087.1:17956-21682 GCA_902774165.1 Oscillospiraceae bacterium | reverse complement strand
ATCTGACGCGCGGTCTTCGCAGCGGAATGAAACAGCGATTACGAAATCATTGTTATTTTGCGTCCGCGGGGTCGGCGAAGGTATACCGGTAATTGAACCGTCCCGTCGGCGCGGTGTCGCCGCAGGTATAGAAGTCCATGATATCGCCCTGCGCGAGGGTGTTGTCCGTCCATTTGAAATCGACGGTGAAGCTGTTGTCAGTGATGCCGAGGGCGGATTTCGGGATCTTCACCCAAAGGCTGCCGCCCTCGCACACGATCTCAGCATCGCCGGACGGTACCCAGTCCCAGCCGCCGGCGGAGCGCTCCACCGAGGCTCTTCCGCTTTCGGGATTCATACGGTTCACGATATGCGAATAACCTTCCCAGGTATTCTCCGCGCCCGGAACACTGATCAGCAGCCGCATCCAGTTTTCGTCGGTTTGCGGAGAGAGCGTTTCCTTGCAGTTTACGAGGAAATACAGGTTTCCTGCGTCGGAAGCGGCCTTTGCGGATACGATATCGTTCCTGCCGCTGCCGTCGGTATACCGGATCTGCCCGTATCCCACATCGTCACGGTCAAAGATGTTGTTGGCGTACGAATCATAAGTCTTTGACACGGAATCCCAGTCGGAAAGGGATTCGACCGTCGTCTTCTGCGTGTCGGGAACGGATGCGTTCATCCCCTTATACCGGCGGATGAAATCCACCATCTGATAATAATAGACGTCCTTCAGCTGCCCTTTGCTCGGTTCGATGTCCCGGCTGAATTCGTCGTTGTATTCATCCGGGAACGCGTTGGTCACGCCCATCCATTCCTCAAAACGGCCCGCGACCCATTCGTTCCATCCGGTGATAAAGACAAATTCGGGATCAACCTCCAGTGCGCGTCCGGCCTGCTCGGCAAAGTTCGCGCCCTTGAGCAGCGCATTTTCAGAGGTATCGTATCCCTTAGAGGTATAGGTCCTGCCGAAGATGTTCTCGCCGTTCATGGCGGTCAGTCCCCGCTCGGCGCTCCAGTTCTGCGCCACGGAGACCGCCATCTGTTCCGGCGTGCCGTCCGGATTCGTATTGATGACCTGCGGATAGACCGACAGCCAGCTCCAATACCGGTTCCGGTGCGTCGCCTGCTTCCAGAGCGTATCCTCATTCATTCTCAAAGCGTCGCTTGAGACGTTATACGGCGCGATGCCGGGACGGAAGGTAAAGAAGGACCAGATCTCCCGGTCGACCGGATCTTCCGAATCAAGCAGTCCGTCCGGGTACGCCATGATCAGAGGTTTGCCCTTCCAGTAGAACCAGAGATCGGAGTATTTCCCTTCTTTATAGATATCTTCATAAAGCATATGAAGCTGGGCGGTCGTGTTCTCGCCGGGACCGAAGGGAAGCAGGAACGCGATCTGCGGCGTCTTGACGCCGTCTTTGCGCGCTTCGGCGAAGACCTCGAACAGCACGTCGTAGGAATCCTTCCATGTCATGGTCCCGTTTGTGTTGTCAAAGATAATAACGTCAACTCCCGCCGCCGCGAGCAGCTCCGCGTGGCGGCGCAGAACCCATCGGTCATCGGTGTCATAGTAACCGTAAAGGGGCTCGTTCCAGTGATGCGGCTGGCCGATGACGCCCCATGCGGGATTGTCAAGGTCATGCGCGGCGGACGGGTCATTTGTTACGACCTCGTTTACGTTTGTGACCGTCTGTGTCCATGCTGCCTGGCCCACATGCCAGGTCCAGTAGAACAGACCGACGAAACGATCGTCCCGCCTGCTTCTCGTTTCGCCGCCCATGGGCAGAGTTCTGCCGAGGCTGTCTGTCGCCGCCCAGCCGTCAAATGCCGCGGCACGTTCTTCAAGAACGGGATCTTTTTGCTGTTCGGGAATATCCACTTCTACACCTCGCAGTTTAACCGAATCGGAGATGCAAAACCAAAGTGCGGCGATACACATCAGAAGCCGCAAAAACCATGCTTTGATCATCGTCGGACTCCTTTCCTGAATCGTGTTTTCTGAATCAGAACGCTGTTCGTCAGATCGCGCCGGCAGCTTTGCCGAGCGCGAACGCCTTTTTGTTCATCTCAAGGAATTTTGCAGGCACGATCGCCTCGAGAGACGACTGCCATGCTTCTTCCGGCGCGTCGAAATAATGTGAAAGTCTGCCCAGCAGCACGATATTCACCGCTTTCGCGGAGCCGGCCTGCTCGGCGAGCGCAAGGCAATCCAGCGCGTCGACCTTCGCCCCGGCGGCGGTCATTTTTTCAACGAGGCCCGCGGGGTATTCCGCCGCGCCCGTGATCACCGGCATGGGGTCGATCTGCTGTGTGTTGGTGACGATGACGCCGCCTTTTTTGAGATAGGGCAGCCAGCGGGCGGCTTCGAGGATCTCGAATGAGACGATGTAATCCGCCTCGCCCAGGTCGATCACGGGGGAGTAGACCTTGTCGCCGTAACGGACGTACGTGACGACGCTGCCGCCGCGCTGCGACATGCCGTGAACCTCGGAGACCTTGACGTCATAGCCCTGCGAGAGCAGCAGATGCCCCAGCAGCTTGCTTGCCAGCAGGCTTCCCTGGCCGCCGACGCCGACGATCATGATATTTTTCGTTTCCATGCTTATTTCTCCTCCCCGTCCGAAGACTCAAACGCGCCGAAGGCGCACAGCTGCGTGCACACGCCGCAGCCGACGCAAAGGGTGTTGTCGATCACGGCCTTGCCGTTCTTCATCGAGATCGCCGGGCAGCCGATGCGCATACAGCTTTTGCACCCTCTGCACTTGTCGGGATTTACCCTCACCGGCGCCTTATGTTTTACATATTTCAGCAGCGCGCAGGGGCGGCGGCTGATGATCACCGACGGCGCCTCGGCGGCGAGCTCCTCTTTGATCACTGCGTCGCACTGTCTGAGATCATAAGGATCGACGACGCGCACGCGCTCAAAGCCCATGGCGCGGCAGAGAGCCTCCAGGTCGATTTTTCCCGCCGGGTCGCCGCGCAGGTTGAAGCCGGTGGTGGGGTTCTGCTGATGGCCGGTCATGCCGGTGATGGAGTTGTCAAGAATAATGACCGTGGAATTCGTCTGATTGTACGCGATATTCGCAAGCCCCGTCATGCCGGAGTGCATGAAGGTGGAATCGCCGATCACCGCGACGGTTTTCTGCTCCGCGTCCCTGCCGCCGGCTTTGTTGAAGCCGTGCAGCGCCGAGACGGAAGCGCCCATGCACAGCGTCATTTCCATCGCGCTCAGAGGCGCAACGGCGCCCAGCGTATAACAGCCGATGTCGCCGAGGACTGTGCATTTGTTTTTCGCGAGGGTATAGAACAGCCCTCTGTGGGGGCAGCCGGCGCACATGACGGGCGGGCGCGGGGGAATCGGGCAGTCAAGAGAAACGGATTCCGCGGCTTTCCCGGTCAGCGCCTTCGCGATCAGGTTCTGCGAAAACTCGTCGATCATCGGCAGCGCGTCCTTGCCCGTAACCTCGAGCCCGAGCGCTCTGCAATGGTTCTCTATGATCGGGTCGAGCTCCTCGATCACAACGAGCTTTTCCACGTGCGCCGCGAATTCTTTGATGATTCTGACGGGCAGCGGGTTGACCATGCCGAGCTTTAAGACGGAGCAGCCGTCGCCGAAAACCTCTTTCGTATACTGATAGGAGGTCGAGGACGTGATCACGCCGATTTTTCTGTCGCCCCATTCGATGCGGTTCACCGGGGCGGTCTCGGCGTATTCCGTCAGGCGCGCGGTGCGCTCTTCCACGA
>CACYHJ010000087.1:1423-17948 GCA_902774165.1 Oscillospiraceae bacterium | reverse complement strand
TTGCTTTACGGGGACGGTCCGCTCGCCCGTTTCCACCACGGACTGGGAGTGGGAGACGCGGGTGCACATCTTGATGATGACGGGCGTGTCGTATTCCTCCGAGAGCTCATAGGCGAGCTTGGTGAATTCGATCGCCTCGGCGGAATCCGAGGGCTCGAGCATGGGCACCTTCGACGCGATCGCGTGATGCCGGCTGTCCTGCTCGTTCTGTGACGAATGCATGCCTGCGTCGTCCGCGACAACAATCACAAAACCGGCGTTGACGCCGGTGTAGGACATGGTGTAAAGCGGATCCGCCGCCACGTTGAGCCCGACGTGCTTCATACCGCAGAACGCCCGCTGTCCGGCGAGGCAGGCGCCGAAGGCGGCCTCCATGGCGACCTTTTCGTTGGGCGCCCATTCGCAGTAGATCTCGCTGAATTTCGCCGCTTCTTCGGTGACCTCGGTGCTGGGGGTTCCCGGATAACTCGAAATGAACTGACAGCCTGCCTCATACAGGCCTCTTGCAACCGCTTTGTTGCCGAGCATTAATTCCTTCATTTGCATTTCCTTTCCTGCGCTTCAAAAGCAGAGATTTACAACTGTATTATAGCACTGTATATTAATATTTTCAATAATATATTCATGAATTTTCGACGGCTTGCCGGTCTTTTCCCTCGGACAGATGGAAATCCGGCAGATGATACGCTATTGCATTTATTCGCGTGCCTGTGATATAATCTCCCCGGGTGATGCTTATGTGGAAACAAAAACTGGGGATCTGCGCCGACATCCATACGGACCTGCCGACGGAGAAACTTCTTGAAATGATCGCCGAAATCGGTTTTGAGGCGTTCTTTACCGAATGGTCGCCGGACAGGCCGATATCACGGTACGCCGCAAAGGCGCGGGCGCTGGGGCTGGAATATCAGTCGCTGCACGCGCCCTTCGGCGGCGTCGCGAAGCTGTGGGGCGACGACGAGGACGCAGCGGACGCCGTTCTGCGGGAGCTCTCGGCGTGTCTTGCGGATTGCGCGAAAAATGAAATCGGGCTGATGATCTCCCACGTCTATATCGGGTTCGACCACCATCCCGCCGTGACGCAGCGGGGACTGGACCGGTTCGCGAAGCTGCTTTCAACCGCGGAACGCTGCGGTGTGAAAGTCGCCTTTGAGAACACCGAGGGAGAGGAATTCCTCGACGCGGTGCTGACCGCGTTCGGCGATCACCCCTTTGCCGGTTTCTGCTGGGATTCCGGCCATGAGATGTGCTATAATTATTCTGAGGATCTGCTGGCGAAATACGGCGGCCGCCTGCTCGGGACGCATCTGAACGACAATCTCGGAATCCGGGATTATCACGGCAGGATCACCTGGCTCGACGATCTGCATCTGCTGCCCTACGACGGCGTCGGCGATTGGGCGGATAACGCGGCGCGGCTGAAAAAATGCGGCTTCGACGGCGTTCTGACCTTCGAGCTGAATAACCATTCCAAGCCGGGACGGATCGAAAACGATTCTTACGCCGCGATGAGCGAGCGGGAATTCCTGACGCAGGCCTATATCCGAGCCTGCCGTTTTGCCGCTCAGGCCGCGCGGGCATAACCGATCGAATGTAAGCATATGCTTCGGTATGTTTGCCTATGTTGAACTGAATGAAAACAGAACGAGACGGGAGAAGCGGAAAACCCCGTTTCTGATCGGGCAATACGCGGTTTGCAACCGTCGGCCGATCTATCGGATCCGGACGGACCCGGAAACCGTCCGGAGGCGGGAGCGTGAATTTTCCTGTGTTCTGCGCCGGTTCGGCGGGAGAGTGCTGTTTCCCGGCGGTATGGAGCCGGAGCTCTGCGCAAATCGAGCCCTGTCCGGTTTTGAAGCTTATCGTCGGGAGGTGTTTTCGCTGTCTGCCGATCTGCTGCTGCGTACCGCGCGGTTGAACAAGCGCACACGGATCGTACTGCTGGACTGCGCCGGGAATTATCTTACGCTTGCGCAGAAGCTGGCCGAACTGACCGACCGGGCAATGATCGTCACCGCCGCGCGGTCCGCGCCGGCGTATCTGCTGAAATCGAGGGAGATTTACAGGGATACCGGCGCCGCGATACCGGTACTGATCGACCGCATCCCGGAAAAATGCGATATCCTGCTGGCAGGAGACCGGGGAGGGAGCCTTCCTGCGGCAAGTCTGGTGTTTTCCGTTGACGCGCAGGTCGGCGGCGCGCTGAGCCCCGCACGGGCGTTTCCCGACGGGATCAAAACACCGGAGAAGATCGACGCGATGGCGTTTTCCTATGCGCTGCACGCGTTTTGCGGCGCTCCGACGGAGCCGGCGTACGCATTTTTATGCGAAGGGAAGGAATTGAACCGGGCGGAAGCAGTGAAATTAATCACAATATAACGACGCGTTTGATCTGTTTTTTGGTGAAGTAACCAAAAAGTGGGCAGGTTCATTCTTTTTGTGATAAAACGCTTGAAATAGATAAAAAAATAGCGTAAAATATCATCGTATTCAAATACAAATAATTCTATTGGAGGAATTACAAATGTCTGTTAAAGTTGCAATCAACGGTTTCGGCAGAATCGGCCGTCTGGCGTTCCGTCAGATGTTCGGTGCGGAAGGTTACGACGTGGTCGCCATCAACGACCTCACCAAGCCCTCGATGCTTGCCAACCTTCTCAAGTATGATACCGCGCAGAAGGGTTACTGCGGCGTGATCGGCGAAAATCTTCACACGGTCTGCGCTGACGACGAAGCCGGCACCATCACCGTTGACGGTAAGGTTCTTAAAATATACGCCGAGAAGGACGCGAAGGATCTTCCCTGGGGCGAGCTCGGGATCGACGTCGTTCTTGAGTGCACCGGTTTCTACTGCTCCAAGGACAAGAGCATGGCTCACATCGACGCAGGCGCGAAGAAGGTCGTTATCTCCGCTCCCGCCGGCAAGGATCTGAAGACCATCGTCTTCAGCGTCAACGAGGATACCCTCACCGCTGACGATCAGATCATCTCCGCAGCTTCCTGCACCACCAACTGCCTTGCTCCCATGGCGAAGGCCCTCAACGATTACGCTCCCATCCAGAGCGGTATCATGAGCACCATCCACGCTTACACCGGCGATCAGATGATCCTTGACGGCCCGCACAGAAAGGGCGACATGAGACGTGCCCGCGCCGGCGCCGCCAACATCGTTCCCAACAGCACCGGCGCCGCGAAGGCGATCGGCCTTGTTATCCCCGAGCTGAACGGCAAGCTCATCGGTTCCGCGCAGCGCGTTCCCGTGCCGACCGGTTCCACCACCATCCTGACGGCTGTCGTCAAGGGTGAGAACGTCACCATCGAGGGCATCAACGCCGCGATGAAGGCTGCCGCTTCCGCTTCCTTCGGCTACAACGAGGATCCCATCGTTTCCTCCGACGTCATCGGCATGCGTTTCGGCTCCCTGTTCGACGCCACCCAGACCATGGTTATCGACCTTGGCAACGGCCTGTATGAAGTACAGGTTGTTTCCTGGTATGACAACGAGAACTCCTACACCAGCCAGATGGTCCGCACCATCAAGTATTTCGCTGAGCTGTAAGATCTGAATCAATGCAAAAACCGCGCTTCGGAAGAGGCGCGGTTTTTTTTGAACCTGATGATAAAATAAATTACGCGAAACGAAGAGAGGGCAGCGCCCCGGCGCCTTACGCCTTTTTCACTTCCTGATCGATCTTCTCGATCACCCTGAGAATCACGTCGAAGCCGTTGCCGACGGTCTCCTCCTCAAATCTGCCGGGCATATCGTGCCAGGTGTGGTAGTACCAGGTGGGGGCGGGATTCTGCGCCGCGAAGGTTACGGATTTGATTCCGGCTTTTGTCATCGGGGTGGAATCGCAGCCGCCCACGGGATTGTGGATGCAGCCGTTTGTTTTGCTTTCAATGCCAAGCTCCTTGAACGTCTCCTTGAACATCCGTTCCAGGTCCCTGTCGAACCGGGTAAACTGCCAGTCGTCCTTGATCACGACCTCAAAATAATCCTTGTCGGCGATGGAATCGATGTTAATGTTCCACGCGTTGTCAAGCAGCCCGTCGCTTTTATGCTCGCGGGTGAACGCCATCGCGCCGCGAAGGCCGACCTCCTCGCAGCCGGTGCTCAGATTGACGATGCGGCAGCGTCCCGGCATTTTGTCGGGATTTTCCTTGAAATACTTCATGACCTCATAGCCCAGCGCGACGCCTGTGGCGTTGTCCATGGCGCCTCTGGACGCGTTGCGTTCGTTTTTGTCGTTCCACATGGCGAGGAACGCGCCGCCCAGCGCGGTCAGGGCAGGGATGAAAAGCATCGCGGTGCGGAACCAGCCGAACCATGCGCTTTTGAGGATCCCGGCCGCCCATGCGGCGCCCAGATCGTTGCCGGCCGTACCCGACCTTCAGATAGATCTCAAGAAATCCGAGAATCGGTTTTGAGTTGCGGAACAGGAAGGAATGCTCGGAGTGCTTCCACGTCCAGCAGGTGTCCAGATGGCCGGAGAGAATGATCGTGTAATCATATTTTCCGTCCTCCGGCTCCAGTACGCCGTAGACGTTTTGCGAGATTTCCTGATGAAAGAACATGTCAAACCATGTTTTATACATAAATACGCCGCAGAACAGCCAGATCGTCGCGGCGAGATAGAAAAGGGACATTCCGAACCACAGCTGATAGATGGAAAGCGCGAAATAGCACAAAGCGCTCATCACCATGCAGACCCAGCCGGTATAGGGCAGGCCGCCGATCGCCGAGCGGGGCGAAACGCCGAATTCCTCCGTGACCGGAGCGACGCCGATATCGCGAAGCTTCTGTGCCATGTATGCGGCAAATTTTTTTTCTCCGTCCGAGCCGGGCAGACGGGAGCCGATCTTCTTCGACGCGTGCTCCACGATCTCAAACGCTTCCTGCGCATATTTCTTTGTTTCGTTTCTCATATTTCGCCCTCATATCATTCTAAAAAATGTAATTTGTAAATAATCACAGCATATTTATAAATAATCATAGCATATTGAATAAGAAGTATGCAAGTAGTAATGCAAAAATTATATAAAATTTTACAAATACTTGCATAATAAAAACAAATATGCTAAACTGATAAAAATACGCGCGTTGCAGTACGGAGGTAACATTAAAATGGAAAAGTATTTAATCAATCCGAATGAAAAAAAATCAAAAATCAACAAGGAGATCTACGGCCATTTTTCCGAACATCTGGGCAGGTGTATTTACGAAGGGCTTTATGTGGGAGAAGACTCCGCGATTCCCAACGTGAACGGCATGCGCTGCGACGTTGTCAACGCGCTGAAGGAGATGCGCATCCCCGTGCTTCGCTGGCCGGGCGGATGTTTTGCGGACGAATACCACTGGAAAGACGGCATCGGCGAAAAGGCGACGAGAAAAAAGATGATCAACACCCACTGGGGCGGCGTCGTGGAAGACAACAGCTTCGGCACCCACGAGTTTTTCGAGCTTTGCGAACAGCTCGGCTGCGAGCCCTACGTCAACGGCAACGTGGGCAGCGGAACGGTGCAGGAGATGAACGAATGGGTCGAATATATGACCTTTGACGGCACTTCGCCGATGGCGGAGCTTCGCAAAAAGAACGGCCGCGCCGAGCCGTGGCGCCTGAAATTTTTCGGCGTCGGCAACGAGAACTGGGGCTGCGGCGGCAATATGACCCCTCAGTTTTACGCCGATACCTATCGCCGCTTCCAGACCTACGTACGCAACTACGGCGAGAACCGGATCTATAAGATCGCCTGCGGCGCCAACGCTGAGGATTACGGCTGGACCGACGTCCTGATGCAGAACTGCCGCCATTTCTCCGGCCTTTCGCTGCATTATTATACGACCCCGGCAGTTTATAAATGGCGCGGAAAGGCGCTGGAATTCGACGATAAGGAATATGCCGTCACCATTGCGAAGGCACAGAAGATCGACGAGATCGTCACCCGCCACAGTGAGATCATGAACCGGTACGACCCGAAAAAACGCGTCGGCCTGATGGTGGACGAATGGGGCACCTGGTATGACGTGGAGGAGGGCACGAACCCCGGATTCCTCTATCAGCAGAACACCATGCGTGACGCGATCGTCGCAGGTCTAACGCTGAACATTTTCAACAAACACAGCGACAGAGTCCGCATGGCGAATATCGCGCAGCTTGTGAACGTGCTGCAGTCTCCGATCCTGACCGACGGCGAGAAGATGGTTCTGACGCCGACTTACTATGTGTTTAAGATGTTTGCAGCCCATCAGGAGCAGACGCTTCTGGGAAGCTATATCACCACCAAATATTACGAGGCGGACGACAGGGAATACCCGCAGCTGATCGAAAGCGCCTCCGTCGCCGAGGACGGAACGATCACCTCGACGGTGGTCAATACCTCCATGGAGGAAGCTTCTGAGATCAAGGTGCAGATTGCAGATACTCTTGTTCAAAGCGTAAAGGCCGAGATCCTCACCGGTGACGCCCACGATTACAATGATTTTGATCGGGACCCCGTCGTAAAGACCGCAGAATTTACCGATTTCACTCTGACTGCCGACGGCTTTACCGCAACAATCCCCGCCTGCGCGGTGGTTCGGTTCACCATCTGTGGCTGACGCGCCGGAGCGCTTCTGCCGCCGCTGCTTTCTATACGAAAGCGGCGAGACGGACGTGCTGGAGGATATCAGAAAAAGAATTGAACGGCTCCCCGCCGATCAGAAGGCGGGGGAGTCTGTTTATCGTGCAAGGCTTGCTGCCTGCCGCGACTGCGACCATCTTGTGGGCGGAACCTGCATGAAATGCGGCTGCTATCCGGAATTCCGCGCCGCGTTCCGGAAAAACGGATGCCCGATGAAGAAATGGTAGCCCCGCGGTTGCCCGCCTGCAGCCGACGGCGGGCAGACGGCCGAAACAACGCAACTTTTCTTAACTTTTTGAAAAAAGTACTTGCATTCTTGAAAACGATGTGATAATATATATTGTAATTTTAACCCTTAGCGAAAGAGGTGGAAGAAAATGAAAGACGGAATTCATCCCGCTTACAAACAGACGGAAGTCAGATGCGCTTGCGGCGCCGTTTATACTACCGGCTCCACAAAGGAGAATATTCGTGTTGATATCTGCTCCAAATGCCATCCGTTCTTCACGGGTAAGCAGAAGCTCGTTGACACCGGCGGACGTGTCGACAGATTTAAAAAGCGTTACAACCTGGACAAATAAGATCTTGCATCCGAGTTTTTATTTTATCCGGTACAGTTTTTAAGGTGGCTTTTCCGAAAAAGAAGGAAAGGTCGCCTTCGAACTGTTAGCAGAGGAATGCTTATGGCCGAATATCTGACCGTGCCCGGCGAGACCGTCGCTGAGATCGAAGTCAAAAAATCAAAATTCATCGCCCGGCTCGCCCCGTTGTCGTCTTCTGCCGAAGCCCGCGCGTTTCTGGACCGGATCCGAGATGAAAATAAACGCGCCCGGCACAATGTGCACGCGTTCCGTCTTTACGACGGCGGCGTCGGGTTTTCCGACGACGGGGAACCGCAGGGAACCGCGGGAAAACCGGTGATGGATGTTCTTGCTGGATCCGGTATCGTGAACGCCGGAATCGTCGTTACCCGGTATTTCGGAGGGATCCTTCTCGGGACCGGCGGTCTCGTGCGCGCTTATTCCGACGCTGCGCGGGCGGTGCTCGACGGTTCTCCCGTCGTCACGATGCAGAGCGTGTTTGAATACCGGTGCCGTTTTGATTACAGCCGGTACGGCAGGATTTCCGCCCTTGTGCCCGAATTCGGGGGCGAAATTGACGATACGATTTACAGCGACAATATAGATTTGGTTTTTTATATCCCGGAGAACCGGGCGGATTCTTTTTCCTCCGCGCTTTCCGAATTGACCCTCGGCGCGGTAAAAGCGGAGCGGACCGGCTCCGGTTTCAGACAAAAATAAATATTGCGTGCGGAGTGATTTTCATGGACGTCCCCATTCGCGTCAGACAAATTCCTTCAGCAGGCTGAAAGATAAAACGCAGGTTTTCCTCTCTCCCGAGGGAGATCACTACCGTACGCGTCTGACGCATACGCTTGAGGTATCGCAGATCGCAAGAACCATCGCGCGGGCGCTGCGGCTGAACGAGGATCTGACCGAGGCGATCGCGCTGGGACACGATCTGGGCCACACCCCCTTCGGGCACGCGGGGGAGCGGGCGCTGAACCAGCTGATGCCCGGCGGCTTCCGTCATTACGAGCAGAGCCTTCGCACGGTGGAGCGGCTGGAGCACGGCGGCGAAGGGCTGAACCTGACGTATGAAGTCCGCAACGGGATCCTGTGTCACACCACCGGCCCCGAGGCGGAAACGCTGGAGGGGCGCATCGTCAAGATCGCCGACCGGATCGCCTATGTGAACCACGACATCGACGACGCGGAACGTGCCGGCGTCATGTGTGAAGACGATATTCCGGCGTCGATCCGCGAGGTTCTGGGCGGCAATAAATCCGACCGGTTTGACCGGCTGGTGATTTCCGTGGTCGAGAACAGCGCCGGGCGGATCGCCATGTCGGACGCTGTGAGCGAGGCCTTTGACGAGCTTCACAAGTTCATGTTCAAGAAAGTATATACCAACCCCGTCTGCAAGGGCGAGGAAGGAAAGGCGGAGGCGCTGATCGTCTCGCTGTTTCAATATTACAATACCCACGGCGAGAAAATGCCCGAATTTTATCGCCGGATTGCCGAGACGGACGGCGTTGAGCGGGCTGTCTGCGATTATATCGCCGGCATGAGCGACCGTTTCGCGAAAAACGCCTATACGAAGCTGTTCGTTCCCCGTTCCTGGGAGGAATAAGGGCAACACCGCACAATTCGGGCGTGCGGATCGGGCGAAAAAATATCAGATAGGAGGACATAAGATTGGCGATGCGGTTCAGCGAAGATTTTCTTCGTCAGGTCAGAGATAAAAACGATATTGAATCGACCATCGCTCCTTACGTCCGGCTTCGCCGCAGCGGCAGGCTCCTGCAGGGGCTGTGTCCGTTTCACGGTGAAAAAACGCCGTCGTTCTTTGTGTATACCGAGAGTCAGAGCTATCACTGCTTCGGCTGCGGCACCGGCGGCGACGTGATCACATTTATCAAAAACATACAGAATCTCAGCTTTTACGACGCCGTGAAGCTTCTCGCCGACAGGGCCGGGCTCCGTATGCCCGATAACAACTATGACGACGGTATGGATAAGCTTCGGCGCAGGGTGCTCTCCGCCAATCGTGAGGCTGCGAGGTTTTACTTTGAATGTCTGAAAAACGAAAAAGGAAAGGAAGGTCTTGAGTATCTTTACGCCAGAGGTCTGAGCCCTGCCACAGTGGGCCGCTTCGGTCTCGGCTTCGCGCCGAATGAGTGGACAAGCCTCAAGACGCATCTGAACGCAAAGGGCTTTCGCGACGACGAGCTTCTTCAAGCGGATCTGGTGAAAAAAAGTCAGCGTGGAACGTATTACGACACCTTCCGCAACCGGGTCATGTTTCCGATCATTGATCTGAACGGGGACGTGATCGGCTTCGGCGGCAGGGTCATGGACGATTCAAAACCCAAGTACTACAACACCAAGGATACGGTCGTTTACAAGAAAGGCAGCAAGATCTTCGCGCTCAATTTCGCAAAGAACAATTCAGAGAAAAAACTGATTCTGTGTGAGGGATATATGGACGTTATTTCCATGCACCAGTACGGTTTTGTCAATACGGTGGCGGGCCTTGGCACCGCGCTGACCGACAGTCAGGCGAACCTGCTCTCCCGTTATGCGGAAGAGATTTATCTCTGTTACGACGCGGACGGCGCAGGTCAGACCGCGGCAAACAGAGCCATCGGGATTCTGAGCAGGGTCAACGTAAAAATCAGGGTGATCCATCTGGCGGGCGGAAAAGACCCGGACGAAATTCTGAAAAAGAACGGGCCGGATTATATGCGCAGGCTGTTGAGCGACGCGCTGAATGATACAGAATTCCGGCTCAGCGAAGCAAAAAGCGGGCTTGATCTTTCCGTCAACAACGATCGGCTGAATTATGTGAACGCCGCGGTGAAGGTGCTCGCGTCTTTGCCCAATCCCGTCGAGCGGGAGGTTTATATCTCCGCAGTGGCGTCCGAGGCGGGCGTCGGCAAAGAGTCGCTGACGCAGCAGGTTGAACACGAGCGGCGCCGGAACCGCCGGAAGGACGAAAAGGCGCAGCTTGACAGAATCATACGGGAAACCACGGAAAAACAACGAACCGCATTTTATCCCGACGGCGTGACGCCCGGCAGAAAAAAGGCGGAGGAACTGCTCCTTTCAAGCCTGTTCCGAAATCCGGATTTCTGTCGGCAGATCGAGGATATGGTACGCAGCGAGGATTTTGCCTCTGCGCTCAACGGCAGGATCTTTTCGGAGATCATGGAGCGCAGCGGGACGGAATATCCCGCGGATCTGCACACGTTTGCCCAGTTTTTCTCCGACGAGGAGATGGGGCACGTCTCCGCGTTGACGAACCCGGGAATCGTGCTTGCCAACACGCCGGAAGAATGTCTTTCCTGCATCAGAAAAATGAAGGAAGACGCCGGCGCGGAGCCGGCGGATGTGGGAAAGCTGAATGACGCCGATTATATGGAGGCGTTCAGGAATATCAAATAATTGCCGCCTGCGCGGTAATCTGTGAGGGATTTATATGGAAAGTACAGAAAGAAAAAGCGGCTTCAGGGCTCTGATCGAAAAAGGAAAGGCGGCCGGCGGCAAATTGACGGCACAGGAGATCGACCGGGCGCTGGAGAGCGAGGACCTTGTCGACGTTGACAAGCTGTATGAAATGCTCGAGGCAAATAATATCCAGATTATTGACGATATGTCTCAGCTTTCTCTGGAGAACCTGAGTTTTGATACCAAAATCGACAAGGATTACGCGGACGACGACGACGGCGACAGTCAGAATATCGTTGTTGACGACCCGGTGAAGGTCTATCTCAAGGAGATCGGCAAGGTGCCGCTTTTGACGCCGGAGGAGGAAATCGACCTCGCCGTCCGGATCAAGAATGAGGACGACCCTGCAGCGAAGCGCCGCCTGGAGGAGGCGAACCTGCGTCTTGTGGTCAGCATCGCCAAACGTTACGGAGGCAGAGGCCTTTCGTTCCTGGATCTGATTCAGGAGGGCAACCTCGGGCTGATCAAGGCGGTGGAAAAATTCGATTACAGCAAGGGCTTCAAGTTCTCGACCTACGCTACGTGGTGGATCCGTCAGGCGATCACCAGGGCGATCGCCGATCAGGCCAGAACCATCCGCATCCCGGTGCATATGGTCGAGACGATCAATAAAGTAAAAAAGGCCAACAGCGCGCTGCTTCACAAGAACGGTAAAGAGCCGACGGATGAAGAGATCGCGCGGGAAACCGATATGTCCGTCGAAAAGGTCCGCGAGGTGCTGCGCGTCTCGCAGGATCCCGTGTCGCTGGAAACGCCCATCGGCGAGGAAGAGGACAGTCATCTGGGCGATTTTATCCCCGATGACGAGGCGCTGGCGCCTCAGGACGCCGCATCCCAGTTGCTGCTCAAAGAACAGCTCAACGCGGTACTGAAAACCCTGACTCCCCGGGAGGCGAAGGTGCTGACCCTGCGGTTCGGGCTGGAGGACGGCCATCCCAGGACGCTTGAAGAGGTGGGCAAGGTGTTCGACGTCACGAGAGAGCGGATCCGCCAGATCGAGGCGAAGGCGCTTCGCAAGCTCCGTCATCCGCAGCGCAGCAAAAAACTCAGAGACTTCCTTGATTGATCCGCTATGAAATTCCGTAACTGTCTGATTGCCAGCGACTATGACGGGACGCTTTACAACAATGAGGGCGTCGTCCCTGCCGAGGTTGTCGAAGCGATCCGGTATTATATCGCCGAGGGCGGGTATTTTACCGTCTGTACCGGCAGGATTCAACAGGGCTTCCGGGCCTTTGATCCCGCGTACATAAACGCGCCGGTCCTTCTGGGCAACGGCGCTGCCGCCTATGATTATACGAAGGGGGACTACGTGTTTGCCGACGCGATCGGAGCGGAAGGAATCCCGCTGGTTGACGCGCTGAGCAGGGCGTTTCCGGAAATGAGCATCGAGCTGTATTCCGCCGACAAGATCTACGCGATCCATATGAGCGACAAAACTCATCATCATTTTACTTCCCAGTATCTGAAGTTCATTCAGATTTCCTCCGTGCAGGAAGCACAGGGTCCGTGGATCAAGATCATGCTGGACGCGGGGGAGCACAGTCGGGCAGTGCAGGAGTTTGTCCGGAAGTTCGGCGACGATCCGTCGTTTCTTCCTACCTCCGGCGGGTTTGTCGAGATTTTGAAAAAAGGCGTGAACAAGGGCTCCGGGCTCTTCCGGCTGGCGGATGCGCTGGGCGTGCCGCGTGAGCGGACCTTTGCCGTCGGCGACGGGTATAACGACGTGGACATGCTCAAAGCCGCCCGGTACGGCTTCGTGCCCGCCAACGGCAGCGAGGAAGCCCTTGCGGCGGCGGATTACGTCGTCAGATCAAACGACGAGGGCGCCGTTGCCAACGTCATCGAGCTTCTGGACGGTATTCTATGAGCAGAGAAATCATTCTTCGCGCAAAATCCATGGTCGCTTCCGTCACCCCGCTGCCTTCGGATTGCGGAAAGCTCTGCGGCGCGCGGTGCTGCACCGGGGACGGTCTGGGGATGGAGCTTCTGCCCGGGGAGACGGAGGCCTGCGGAATGTCCGGCTTCGGCTCCGTCGAAAACGGGATCTTCGTCTGCCGCGGCTCGTGCGACCGGAAGCAAAGACCTTACGCCTGCATGATCTTCCCGATGGTTCCGCTTGTCTTTGAGGAGAACGGGAGGCTGCGGATCGAGGCGGCGAACGATCTTCGCGCGGTTCCCGTCTGCCCGATCGCAAAGGCGAAGCTGCTCCCGTCCTTTGCCGCTGCGGTCAGACGCAGCGCGGCGGTTCTCTGCGAGTCGGCGGCGCTGCGGGAATATCTGTCGGAAAAAACTGAGGAATATCTTGAAATCAAACAATTGTCAAATCTTTTAAATTAAAGGAAAACCGTCGGATTCCGGCGGTTTTTTTATGACCTGAATTGACAATTTGGTAAAAATATATACAATATCTCTGTTTGATATTGAAAATTAATTGGAGAAGATGTATAATTACAGAATAATGAATCAGGATCGGGGCTTTGGCTCCGATCGGAAGTAATCATTGTGGAGGTATGTATGGCAGCGAAAGAAAAAACGGCTTCAGAAAAAAAACCGTTGACACAGAAAGCCGCCGACGCGTTGATCGGTTTGAAAGAGAACTGGAACAAGCCCAGACCCGGCGAGTATACGAGCATCAAGGAATTCATGTTCTACTGTCTCGGCATCATGGGCGTGTGCGGCTTTACGTTCATTTGCAGCGATACGGTCGCGTTTACCGCGGGATGGCTCTGCGGTTCGATTTTTGAAATCAAAATGCTCGATTTCACAATCATCACCGTGATCGCCCTGATCGTGAAATACGTCACGCTCTATATTGAGTCGATCTCGATGACGATCTTTGAAAATCTCGGCCATCTCGATTCCGACAAGGCGAGAACCGCCCGCATCGCGTTTATTGCCTGCGCGCTGATCGGCGTCGGATTCTATTTTATCCCCTCCGAGCCCTTTGAATCGATTATCAAGGGTTTGCCGCAGATTGTTGCGAATATTCTCGTGATCACAGGCGTCGGCGGTCTTGTCAACTGGTTCCTGCGCAAAAAGTTCTGCCGCAAATACGGCAGATATAAACCCTTCCTGGTGGCGTACGGAATCCCGATCACGATCATCACCGCCATCATCCCCTTCGTGCCCAGAACGCTGGACTACACGACGAAGCTCGTAGTCCTGCATTTCCTTTTCACGCTTCGCACAAGGTTTTCCGCACTGTATCAGGACAATCCAAAGGCCATCGTCGCCCTGATCACCCCCAATTCCGTGGAGCGGCAGAAATATTATTCCATCGGCGCGATCTTCCTCGGCTTCCTGCGGTCGATCTTCCGTATTATCTACCCCATTATGATCGGTTATACCGGCGGTTATCTTGACATCCGCTCCTATCAGATTTTCGTGCCGATCCTTGCGGTCATCAGCGCCGGCATGGGCTTTTTCATCATCGGCGTAAAGGAAAGAGTCGCCGAAAACAGAGACGCGTCGCCCAAGGTGGAGTTCGGCAAGAGCGCAAAACAAATTCTGAAAAACAAGTATTTCTGGATCATCAAGCTCACCGTTTGCTTCGGCCTTTGGAACGCGATCGCCGACGGCGTCATCAATTACGCCCTCGTCTATTCTCTGCGCATCGAGTGGATCGTGGGCATCGCCAGCATCGCCGGTATCACGAGCGTTGTGGGCAATCTTTCCACGCCGTGGCTTGTCAAACGCTTTGAGAAACGAAACGTGATCCTGTTTATGCGTCTTGCGTGGGCGCTGATCACGGCGGGTTATCTGCTGGGCCTGAACAACGGCAACAGCGTGCCGATCCTGATGCTGTTTATTTTCCTGCGCTCTGCGCTGTCCGCCGGCTGCAACGGCATTACCGACGGGCTCATGGCGGACGCGCTTGACTACCATCAGTGGAAAACCGGCCAGCGCGCCGACAACATGGTCAATGTTTTCGACTGGTTCACAACGCCTGTCGCGACGCTTCTCGGCCTTGTCTCGCCGTTCCTGCTCAAGCTCGCCGGCCTGACCTCCGACTGGGACGTGCTGTTTGACGACGTGGTGTTCTCCAAAGCGATGCACGTTTATGTTTATCTCGGCATCGTCGGCTTGATTATTGCGACGATCCCGTTCTTCTGGTATGACCTGACGAAAGAGAAACACGACAGATGCGTCGCCGAGATCGCACAGCGCGAAGCGGCGCAGCGAGGGGAATCACTTTCCGGGGAAGAACCGGTTCCCGTCCTTGCGGGAGAGGAGGCGTAAAACGATGAAAAGAACGGTTCGAATGATTGCGTTCGCCCTGACGCTTCTTCTGCTCGCGGGCTGCTTCTCCGGCTGCAGCATGCTGGATATGACCGCCGTGCGCGTCAGTTACGAGATTACGGATACGGAGGTCTTCGTCAAAGGGTATACCGACCGGACGACGATTACCGAGCTTGTGATCCCCGACGAGGTGGACGGGCTGCCTGTGACGAAGATCCTCGATTTCGGCGTGTGCAACGCGGAATCGCTGACGAAAATCACCATCGGCAAAAATGTCAGCGAAATCGGCGAGTGGGGCATGACGAACAATCAGCACCTTCTCGAATTTGTCGTCGACCCCGCGAACCCGGCGTTCAAAGCCGTGGACGGCGTACTCTTCTCGAAGGACGGCAAGACGCTGATCTATTATCCCCCTGCGAAGGGAATTGAGTTCGATAAATTCGGCTCGCCTTCCAACATTGATTATGACGAGGAAGGCAACCCGCTGAATATGCCGCAGTACGCGATCCCCGACGGCGTTGAAACTGTCCGGTCCAAGGCGTTTTACAAGTGCTCTTACGTGAATGTGACGGAATTCCCCGACAGCATCACCCGCATCGAGGAAAAGGCGTTCCACCGCTGCGCGGAGCTGCAGAACTTCACCATGCCTTCGCAGATCGAATTGATCGGGAAGGACGCGTTCGCCTATGACACGAAGCTGACCGAGATTTCCATTCCCGCGTCAATCAGAGAGATCGGTGATTTTGCGTTTTTCAGCTGTACGGGGATGGAGAAGATCACCATCGGGGCGAAAGAAGCGGAGATTACGCTCGGCAACCGCTGGCAGCCCACCGAAAAGGGCAGGATCAAAAAATCCTGCGAGATCGTATTTGCCGGGTAATACCGGAGGATTCTATATGGACCAACGATTTTCCCGCACCGGGCTTCTGCTCGGTGCGGAATCTTTAGAAAAACTGGGACGCTCTCACGTCGCCGTGTTCGGCGTCGGGGGTGTGGGCGGTTATGCCGTGGAGGCTCTGGCGCGGTCCGGCGTCGGGGCGCTCACCCTTGTGGACGCGGACCGGGTGGATATCTCCAATATCAACAGGCAGATCATCGCCGTCACAGACACGGTGGGCATGCTGAAGGTGGACGCCGCCGAGGCGCGGATCCGTCAGATCAATCCATCCTGCAGGGTAATAAAGCGCCCTGTGTTTTATCTGCCGCAGACGGCCTCGGAATTTGATTTTTCCGTCTACGATTATGTGATCGACGCGGTGGATACTGTCAGCGCGAAGCTTTCCATTGTCTGCGAATGCAAGCGTCTGAGGGTGCCGGTGATCAGCGCCATGGGCGCGGGAAACAAGCTTGACCCGACCCGGTTTGAGGTTGCGGATATTGCAGAAACCTCATTCTGCCCGCTGGCGCGGGTGATGCGCAAGGAGCTGCGGGCGCGGGGGGTCGAACACCTGAAGGTGGTCTATTCCGAAGAACCTGCCGTGCCGCCTGACCCTCAGATGGAGGCCGAGGCGCTGGAAGCCTCGAAGAACGCCGGATCCGCAAGAAGAAGCATTCCCGGTTCGGTTGCGTTCGTACCTTCTGTTGCCGGGCTG
>CACYHJ010000087.1:0-1418 GCA_902774165.1 Oscillospiraceae bacterium | reverse complement strand
CGGGCTGATCCTTGCCGGGGAGGTCGTCAAGGACCTGATACGGGCACAATGACCGGCAAAGCGGTTTCTGTTTTGTCGTGATCGCGCGTCTGTTTTTGTCGTGATCGCGCGTCGGTTCCTTGACATTTGCCGCCGGATGTGATATATTACCTATATTTCCTATCAGTTAAGGTGTGATAAGAAGTGGACTTATTTTACCTTGCCGCTGTGCTGATCGCAGTTTCGGCTGCGGTTCTTCTGATCCGGGCGGCGCTGCTGCGCCCGGCTGTCAGCGCGACGGAATCCGACCCTGCGCCGCCGGAGAACGACGAGGCCGCGGTGGGACGGTTCTGTGAGGTTTTGCGGAAGAAAACCGTCTGGCCCAGAGAAGGAACCATAGAATACGAAGAGTTCGACGCTTTTCTCCCGTTGTTGCGGCAGCTGTACCCGACGGTCTTTGCAAATACGGAGGTTTTCACCGTCAATCAATACGGGATCATCATCAGATGGCGGGGCAGAGATCCCGAAAAACCGCCGGTGATCCTGATGGCGCACCACGACGTGGTCTCCGCGCAGGAGAATGAATGGACCTATCCTCCTTTTGCCGCCGAGATCCATGACGGATCGGTTTACGCCCGGGGCGCAGTGGATACAAAGTGTATCCTGACGGCGGTCCTGGAAGCCCAGACGCGTCTGATGAACGGGGGATTCACACCGGAGCGCGATATCTATTTCATCTCTTCCAACAACGAAGAAACCGGCGGCGATACCTCGCCCGCGCAGATGGAATGGTTTCGGGAAAGAGGGATCAGACCGTATTTTGTCCTCGATGAGGGGGGCGCGGTGATCAATGAACTGCCGCTGGGCATCCGATATGAGTTTGCCATGATCGGCGTTTCCGAAAAGGGGAGTCTTGACGTGAAGCTGACGGCAACGGGCGCCGCCGGGCATTCCTCCGCGCCGGAGCCGGCGAATTCCACTTTCCGTCTTACCGAGGCGATCGACCGGATCCGGGATCATCCCTTCCCAGCGCGTCTTTCGCCGGTGGTTGCGCAGATGCTGCGAAAGCTCGGCGCTCACGCATCGTTCGGGCTTCGCATCGTGTTTGCAAATCTGAAACTGTTTTCCCCCGTCGTGAAAAAAGTCATGGCGAAGGGCGGCGAGACCAACGCCATGATCCGCACCACCTCCGCCCTCACGCAGCTTTCCGGCAGCGATACGATCAAGGTGACCGCGTATTACGCGGATGGTTCCGATGAGGAAGTCACGGACTGGACCCTCGCCGAGGCCGTCACGCTGGAGCCCAAGCAGCGCTATCTGCTGGAAGTCCACTATGAGGATGCTATGTGCGCGCTGGAAGTCACCTGCACCACACCGACACCGGAGGAGTTTCAATCGGGCTGCCTCAAGGCGGGCTACTTCTCGCTCTACCAGACGGG
>CACYHJ010000086.1 GCA_902774165.1 Oscillospiraceae bacterium | reverse complement strand
CTGCGCTCAGCAGGCCATCTCCCTGAAGGCCGGGAAAATGGTAGATCGTGATGCACAGCGCCCCGAGGAACCGCAGCGCCTGCAGGGCGTCGATCCGTTCCGGTAGGTGGAATGTCTTTGTTTTCATGGCGTCAGCGTTTGAGAATATCAAGATAGGTGTTGTAAAGCGTCCTCGCGTTGCCTCCGGCGTCGTGGGTGACCAGCGCCCTGCGGCGGGCGTTTTCCGAGAGCCGGAGCGCCAGCGCGTCGTCGTCGAAGACGCGCTTGAGGCACCACGCCAGCAGTGCCGGGTCGTCGCTGCGGTAGAACAGCGCCTCTTTTTCGTTCTCCGCCATATCCGGCGCGCCGCCCACGTAGGAGGACACGCAGGGGGTCCCCACCAGCATGGCCTCGCCCAGAGTGTTCGGGCTGTTCTCAGCCACCGAGGTCAGCACATAGGCGTTCACCGCGGAAAGCCGCCGCGCTACCTCCTCTGCGGTCAGGGTCCCGGTAAAGGTGATATGGCCGCCCACGCCCAGGGTCTCGATCCGTTTTTTCAGATAAGCGCCGTAGCCCTTTTTCAGAACCGACCGGCGGTCGCCGAAGGGGGGATGCCCCGCGACGTATACTTTGATATCCGGATATTCGCGGATCAGCTCCGGCAGCGCCTCCACCAGAAAATGGAAGCCCTTGAGGGCGTAATAGCTGTTGCCGACGTAGACCGAGTGCCGCTCCATGGTCTGCATGTCCCAGCGCGTGTCATAGAACGCGGGCCGAAGAACGCGGGCGCAGCTGTAATATTTTGCCTTCGGGTTGAGCGCGTAGGTGTGCGCCCGGTCCCAGGTGGTCCTGCCCAGAATGTATTCGGCGGAGCCGATCAGCTCCCGCTCCGGCTTCATGCGCGGCGCGTACCAGCGGGTTTTGCGCAGATGCAGCGTCAGGGCGGAGAAGACTTCCACCGGCTTCCCGGAGAGCAGCAGGTCGTCGATGGGCAGCAGGCCGCACTGATAGCCGTACTGCCCGTTCAGAATTCCCTGCATGGACACCACGGCGGGCACGCCCTTTTCCTTCGCCGCCGTCAGCATCGCCTTGGCGTGCAGGAATTCGGTGCCCTCGATGTGAATGATATCCGGCCGCAGCTCGTCGATGTGCTTCCGGCACACCGCGGTCAGCTCCGCAAGATCGGTGCCGCGGCGATAGGGGAGCGCCCGGTAGGAAACGCCGTCCTGCTCGACGGCAAAGTCAAGCCCGGTATCCGATTTGCAGGCGATCGCCAGCCGCACGCCCTCGATTTGTTTCAGCTGTGCGGCCATGGCCTCCACCCAGCCGCCGAGCACGTCGCTTTTTACGGGCAGGGAGGCGGCGGCGCCGCGGGGAATCAGATTAACCGTCCAAAGAATGTTCATACAGTTCTCCAGTCCATTTCATAATATCGGTATACATGACCGGGCACAGGATCAGCAGGGGAAAATATACCTGAAACACAAAGGGGTCGAACAGGGCGACCAACGCGACGGCCATGATATGCGCGTTCGTCGTGGCAAGAAGCGTCGTCGAGCGGGCTTTCTCTTTGAAAGAAAACGGGGTGTGGAAGATCATGATGACCGTCGGCACGCCGCCCCACACGCCGTAGCGGGCGAAGGTGTCGAGAATTTCGGAATGTCCGCCGATCAGGGCGCCGAACATCCTGCCGCCGATGATCGGGTACTGCATACAGGCCATAATGCTTCGCCAGTACCGCTCGATGCGGGTGGCGAACGAGTCCGCGGTCTCGCCCTCTGCGGTGCTGACCAGGTCCTCGATCTTACGTACGACCTTTGTGCCGTCGAAGATCTGCAGCACGAAGGAGCGGAATCCTTCCACATACACCAGCATCAGCACCATGGCGCCGATCAGCAGGACCGCGATCAGGAACGCGGGCCATACGCTGCGTCTGCGGTAGAAAATCAGGAGCGCCAGCGACACGGCGGCGGTGATAATTGCGATGGAGTACCCTGCGCTTGACAGAACCGACCAGAACGAGACGCTCCAGACCAGCCCCAGAATGGTGTAAAACTTGTTGTGTTCAAAGGATTTGAGCGTCCACGCGTAGACGACCGGCGCGATGCAGACCTGCGGGTACACAAGACCGTAACCGCCGATGCCCCGGCGCATGAAGTCGTAGAGCTCTTCGGAATCGCGCACCAGCTGCCGCGCGATGGAGGCGTCCTCGTTCAGCGCCGTCGACGTGCGGAAGTTGAAGAAAATCATCAATCCGATGGCGATGGGCACGATCATGCGGTAGTTCTGCCAGCTGTCCGCGCTGTAAACGTTGATAAAGTACGCCAGCACCATCATGAAGACGGCGATTTCCGCGATCACGCTCCTGGCGCCGTTCTGCAGGAAGGCGATGATGGCGACGGCGATCATGAACAACGCGCACCAGATCTGTATCCGCGTGAACTCAAACCGGCGGAAAAATTCGATCACGAACCATACGAAAGCAAGCCCCAGCGCCAGCAGACGGAAGATCAGGTCCATCTGCAGCGGGGGCGCCACAGACCACACCAGCAGATAGAGTACCGAGACCATCTGCACCACGGTCTGTATGGAATGATTGATCGGCATGGTCACTCGTTGTTGCATGATATCCTTTCAAACCAGCGCCGGCATTCGTCGGCGCGGCTTCTGTAATCAAAGTCGTCCCGCAGCCCGCGGCGGGGAAGATCGCGCGCCAGAACGCCGCGCATGGCGGCAAGCACGCTGTCTGGCGCCGTATCCCGCAGGATAACGCAGCCGTCGTCCGCATAGGACGGCACGTCGCTGACCGCGGTGGTGATCACCGGGACGCCGCAGGTGAAGGCTTCGACGAATTTTGTCGGGAAGCCGGCGGTGTTGCGGCGGCTGGGTTCGCGCAGAAAAACAAAGCATCCGCAGCCCAGAATCTCCCGGACCGTCTCCCGATGGGAGAGCCTTCCGGTGAAGGTTACGTTGTCCGGCAGACGCTCCGGCGCGTCCCCCCGCGGCAGGGCGGCGTATTCTTTCTCTGATACGCCGATGACGCGCAGCGACGCCGCGCCCTTCGGCAGGCGGGCGAAGGCGTTCAGCAGAAGATCGAGCCGGTCCTTGTCCGACGGGGAGCCGGCGTAACAGAAGGTGAACCCTTCCGCTTCCCGCGGCGTCTGCCGCCAGACCGGATCCTCAAGGTCCACCAGCGGCGGGAGCAGCAGCAGGGGCGTTTTGTCCCCGTATTGATCCCGCATGGCGGTGCTGACGGCGATGATTCCGTCGCAGCGCCGGGGCAGCCGGAGCTCGATCAGACGGCTGTCCGCCGCCTTCACTTTTCGTTTGAGCAAAGAGCCTTCGGTATATGCGTTCCATTCGGTGCAGTCGTACAGCAGCCGCACGTCCCGCCCGGCGAAGGCTTTTCTCACCGCCAGCGCCGTGGCGTACTGGGTGTTGTATAACAGGACCGCCGTCGTGTCCGGATAATTGCGGGCAAGGGCGAGAATGTTCCCTGCGTCGAAGATCTGCGACGCCCATTGGCGGGTCGAGAAAGGATAAGACTGCTCGTACATCTCAAAGGGCGCGTCAAAATCCCGTTTTACGATTCCCTTGAAATAGACCTCGCCCCGGCAGGCGCCGAGGAACACGGTTTCATATCCCAGCAGGCGGAACAGCTTCGCGTTGTTCACGACCCGGTGGGCGGCGGCGTTCCGGTCCGGCAGCTCAAAATTGCCCACGCAGAGGATCGTGCCCGTCCTCATGCCAGATTCTCCCGGTACCAGGCGATGGCCGCCTCGATCCCGCGGGCGAAGGACCAGTCCGGGTCGTAGCCCAGCATCCGCCGTGCCTTGCCGATGTCGGCGTTGGAGTGCTTGATGTCTCCCGCCCGGTCCGGGCCGAAGATCGGCTCAATCTCCACGCCCAGGGCTTTGGTCAGCCCGTAATAGATGTCGATCAGGTATTCTCTTCCGCCGTAGGCGATGTTGAACGCCTGTCCCGCCGCCTCATGGGGCGCGGCGCAGGCTTTGAGATTCGCCTCGATCACGTTTTCCACATAGGTGAAATCCCGGCTCTGCCGCCCGTCGCCGTTGATGGTGGGGCGCTCGCCCGCCAGCAGCTGCCGCAGAAACCGCGGGATCACGGCGGCGTAGGCCCCGTCGGGGTTCTGCCGGGGGCCGAACACGTTGAAATAGCGCAGGCCGTATGTGTCAAGGCCGTAATGCATGGTGTACTGTTTCGCCCATTCCTCGTCGCAGCGCTTGGTCAGCGCGTAGGGGGAGAGCAGGTTGCCCTCCCGGCCCTCCGTCTTCGGCAGGACCGGCTCGTCCCCGTAGACCGAGGAGCTGGAGGCGTAAACGAATTTCTTCACGCCGCAGACGCGGGCCGCTTCCAGCATGTTGAGGGTGCCGGTGATGTTGTTCGCGCAGTAAAACAGCGGCATTTCAATGCTGCGGGGCACCGATCCCCACGCCGCCTGGTGCAGAACGTAGTCCGCGCCCTCGCAGGCCGCGGCGCAGACGGCGGGATCCTTCACATCGCCCTCGATGAAGGTATAGGCCGGATGGCCCTCGAACAGCGCGACGTTTTCCCGTTTGCCGGTGGAAAGGTCGTCAAGGCAGCGGACGGTATATCCCATGCGCAGGATTGCCTCGCAGAGGTTGGAGCCGATAAAGCCCGCGCCGCCGGTCACAAGGAACACGGCGTTTTCGGGGAATTTCAGGTCGGAATAGCCCATGTCACAGCCTCCAGTAAAGATACCCGCGGTTTTCAAAGTCCTCGCGGGAGTAAAGCCCTTTGATATCCAGCAGCACCTTTCTGCCCTCGCCGAAAAACGCGTCGATTTCCTCTCCCGTCAGGCTGCGGAACGCCTCGTGGGCAACGCTGACGATCACCGCGTCCATCTCCCTGACCGCATGGGCGGGGGCGAATTCAACGCCGTAAAGCGCCTTCGCCTCGTCCGCGTCGGCGCAGGGGTCGCAGATCAGGGGCCGGATGCCGTATTCGCCCAGCTCCCTGACAATGTCGACCACCTTGGTGTTGCGGGTGTCGGGGCAGTTTTCCTTGAAGGTGAAGCCCAGGATCGCCACGCGGGCGCCCTTGACGGGCTTGTCCGCCGCGATGAGGCTCTTGACCGTGTTTTCCGCCACATAGCGGCCCATATCGTCGTTGATGCGGCGGCCGGCGAGGATCACCTGGCTGTGATATCCCATCTGCTCCGCCTTATATGTGAGGTAATAGGGGTCGACGCCGATGCAGTGGCCGCCCACGAGGCCGGGCTTGAAATTCAGGAAATTCCATTTTGTGCCGGCGGCGGCAAGCACGGCCTGCGTGTCGATGCCCATGCGGTTGAAAATGATGGAAAGCTCGTTCATGAACGCGATGTTGATGTCCCGCTGGCTGTTCTCGATCACCTTCGCCGCCTCCGCGACGCGGATGCTTTCGGCGCGGTGGACCCCTGCCTTCACCACCAGTTCATAGACGGACGCCACCGTGTCGAGGGTTTCGGCGTCCATGCCGGAGACGATTTTTTTGATGGTCTCCAGCCGGTGGACCCTGTCGCCGGGATTGATGCGCTCCGGCGAGTAGCCCAGCTTGAAATCCACGCCGCAGACAAGGCCGGATTCCGCCTCGAGAATCGGCTTGCAGATCTCCTCCGTGACGCCGGGATAGACGGTGGATTCAAAGACCACCACGCTGCCGGGCGTCAGGTTCTGCCCGAGAATGCGGGACGCGCTCTCCACCGGCGCAAGGTTGGGGGTATGGTCGTCGTTGACCGGGGTGGGGACGGCGACGATGTGGAATTTCGCCTCCCGCAGCCGCGTCGGGTCGGCGGTGAACTCCACCGTCGTTTCGCGGATCGCGTCGTTTCCCACCTCGCCGGTGGGGTCGATGCCGCTGCGGTAGAGCCCGATTTTTTTCTCGTTCAGGTCAAATCCGATCACGTCGGTCCGCTTCGCGAAGGCGACCGCGATGGGCATGCCCACATAGCCCAGGCCGATCAGGGAAAGCTTGGTCTTCCGTGCGATCAGCGCGTCGTATAATTCCGTCGACATGGTGTGATTCCTCATTTCGTTGATAATTATTATAAAAAAAGAAATATTATGACATATTAAAATAAAACATTATTATTCAATACAATTCTTCGACCGCGGCGATCAGCGTCCGGTTGACCTCGAACACGTCAAAGACCGTCTCCGCCGTTTTTCTTGCGTTGGCGCCCATGTCCGCCGTGAGCGCGTCGTCGGCGCAGAAGCGCAGCATGGCCTTTGCCAGCGCGTCCGCATCCCGGACTGGCACCAGCAGGCCGTTATAGCCGTCGGTGACGGTTTCTTTGCAGCCGGGCGCGTCGGTGGTGATTACCGGCCGCCCGCAGGACATGGCTTCCAGCGTCGCCCGGGGCGTTCCCTCCCGGTAGGAGGGAAACACAAAATACCGCAGCGTCCTCAAAAATCCCGGCACGTCGTCGATCTCGCCCAGATACTCGACGCTGCCGCCCGAACACAAGCGCTCAAGGCGCGTCTCGGTTCCGGTGCCCTCGATCCCGTCCTGCGGCCCGGCAAGGCGCAGGCGCGCGTCCGGGTAGGATTCCAGCACGGTTTCAAAGGCTCGCAGCAGCTCGTCGATGCCCTTCTCCGGGTTCATGCGGCTCACATAGCCGAATACGCGGCCTTCTGGCAGGGGATACACCGGAAAACGCCCGGTATTCACGCCGGAGCCGCGCACACTCATATAGGATTCTTTTCTGCCCAGACGGAGCGATGCGAACATGGCGCGGTCGTCCGGATTCTGAAAAACGATATGGGAGGAATACCCGATGCAGGCGCGGATATAGGGCAGGATCAGCGCCCGTTTCGCTTTGCCGACGGCGCCCCGGGTGATAAACAGGCTGCCCGCGCCGTTGATGACGTTCATGCAGGGGATCCCGGCGCGTTTCGCCGCGTTGGCGGTCAGCGGGGCGAAGCGGATGCCGTAGGAATACAGCAGACCGATGTTCTCTTGCTTCACCGTGTCCACAATCAGCGCCCCCGCCTTCCGTTCGGCGAAGGGGTCGGCGCGGCGGCGCTCCAGCGGCAGGGAGACGTAGCGGATCCCCCGGCCGGCAAGCCCCTTGTCGCCCAGCTCCTGCGGCTCGGGCCCGAAGACCGTGACGTCGTAGCCCGCCTCCCGCAGAGCGTCGAACAGCTCCGGCCGGTACTGATAAAGCCTGTGGGCGCAGGCGGAGAGCATGCCGATGCGTTTAGCCATTCTTTGCCTCCCTCATCTCAACGATCTGCCGGTCCGCCTCGTTCTCCGTCCTGAAGACGTCCGAATAAACCTGTTTCGCGGGTTTGTAGTCCTTGCCGAAGACCGTCAGCACCGTCATCAGCATGATCTTCAGATCATAACCCAGACTGAGCTTTTCGATCCCCATCAGGTTGTATTTCATCTTATCCGGCAGAATCTCCGAAAGATAAAGCTCGTCCGGGTCCTCATGCCCCAAAAGAAGGTCGTTCTCGTTGCGGTAATAGATGCTTGCAAGGCTGGTGATTCCCGCGGGCAGCAGGAAGGTGGCCTTCATTTCGTCCGTGTAGCTGTCCACGTATTTCTGCACCTGGGGCCGCACGCCCACAAAGGTCATGTCGCCCTTCAGCACGTCGATCAGCTGGCCCAGCTCGTCGATTTTGTATTTGCGGATCACCGCGCCGACCCTCGTCACGCGGCTGTCGTTCTTCAGCGTCAGGAGATATCCCTTGTCGGAATTCTGATACATGGAGCGGAATTTATGGATCCGGAAATCCCGTTCGTAAGCCGTTTTGCGGACCTGACGGTACATGACCGGCCCCTTGGATTCGATGCGGATCGCGATCGCCGTTATAAGAAACAGCGGGGAGAGCAGCAGAAGAAGGATCGAGGACGCGACGATATCAAAGGCGCGCTTGATCACCAGCGCGGGCTTTTTTTTCTGAAGGATATCGTAATATCTTCTGACCTCGTCGTTCTTCATGTCTTCGGGAAGAAGCGACCAATCCTTTAATATCATTGCAACTACTCCTCATTCGCTTCCGCGGAAGCGTCTTTCGGCAGTTCGATCAGCCGGCCGTCGGCTGTGACCCTGCACAGTCTGGTGCAGTGGGCCAGCACGCTTTTTTTGTGCGTGGTCAGAATGACGATCTTGCGCGGATCGTCCCGGATGATATTGGAAAGCACCTGCGCCTCGGTCTGGGGATCCAGAGCGCTGGTGGCCTCGTCAAGCAGCATGACGGGGGCGTTGCGCAGGATGGCCCGCGCAATCAGGAACCGCTGCAGCTGCCCGCGGGACAGGTTGTTGCCGTTTTCGCCCACAAGGAACGCCAGCCCCTCCGGCTGGGCGTTGATGAATTCCTCCATGCAGGCAAGGCGCAGGGCGCGCATCAGCGTCCCGTCGTCCGCCTCCGGCGCGACAATGCGCAGGTTCTCGGCTGCGGTGCCGGAAAACAGGTTGCTTTCCTGGGGGACGTAGGAGAAAAACCGGCGCGTACTGTCGGAGATCGGCAGCCGTTCCCCCTTCACGTTCAATGCGATGCTTCCCTCGGTGGGGCGCAGAAGTCCCAGCAGAAGCCGCAGCAGCGTGGAGA
>CACYHJ010000085.1 GCA_902774165.1 Oscillospiraceae bacterium | reverse complement strand
TGATGAAATCCGCAGACTCAAGCAGCTCATCGGTCAACGCTCCGGCGCAGTATCCGTCCGCGGACAGTCCCTGCCGCTCCAAAGCGGCTGCCACCGAGGGAATCGGCGGCTCTCCGCCCTCCTTCACCTTCATTCCGGCGTGAAAAATCTCAACGTCTTCGACTCCGGATTTTCGGATCAGCTCCCGGAACATCAGCGTACACATCGGTCCCCGGCAGACGTCAGACGTCGTAACAAACAAAAACTTCAACAATTCTCTCTCTCCCTTCCTTTGTTATCCCTTCGCGTCATACCAGCTCTTTCCGGCATGAACGTCAGCAGCCAGTCTCACGTTGAGCTGTACCGCGTTCTCCATCTCCTCCGACAACAGCTTTTTGACGGCGTCTTCTTCCCCGGGGGCGGTTTCGACGATCAGCTCATCGTGGATCTGCAGAATCAGGCGCGAACGCAGCCCCTCCGTTTTCAGCCGTTGATATACTCTTACCATCGCAATTTTAATAATATCCGCCGCGGTACCCTGAATGGGCATATTTCTTGCGACCCGTTCCCCGAACGCACGCTGCACGGCATTGGACGCAGACAGCTCCGGCAGATACCTGCGGCGATGGAACATCGTGTCGACGTATCCGTCTTTTTTCGCTTTTTCGATCACGGAATCCATATAACCCGCCACGCCGGAGAAGCGATGCAGGTAATTTTTGATATACTGCGACGCTTCATTTCTGGAGACGCCGATATCTTTCGCAAGGGAAAACGCGCCGATGCCGTAAACGATGCCGAAATTCACGGCTTTCGCCCGGCTGCGCAGGGCCGGCGTGATCATTTCCGCCGGCAATCCGAATACCTGCGAGGCGGTGGCGGTGTGGATATCCTCATTCTGATTGAACGCGGCGAGCATCGTTTCGTCGTTCGCGATATGCGCAAGGACCCGCAGCTCGATCTGGGAATAATCCGCGTCGCAGAGCGTATACCCGTCGTCCGCGATAAAGAACCTGCGCATCTCTCTGCCGAGCTCTGAGCGCACGGGGATATTCTGCAGATTCGGCTCGGAGCTTGATATTCTGCCCGTACGCGTTTCGGTCTGGTTGAAGGTGGAACGAATCCGTCCGTCATCTCCCACAACCTTCAGAAGGCCTTCGCAATACGTGGAATTGAGCTTGGAAAGCATACGGTATTCCAGGATTTTATCAATGATCGGGTGTTCGTCTGCGAGGGATTCCAACACCTCCGCATTGGTTGAATAACCGGTTTTCGTCTTTTTTCTGACCGGCAGACCGAGTTTTTCAAACAGGATCACGCCCAATTGCTTCGGAGAATTGAGATTGAACGGATCGCCCGCGATCTCATAGATTTCATCCACCAGCGCGTCGATCCGCCGCGACAGCTCCACGCCGAACAAGCGGATCCCTTCTTTATCAACTTTAACGCCCAGAAGCTCCATGGAAGCCAGCACCTGGGCAAGCGGCAGTTCGATTTCACGATAGAGCGGGGTCTGCTCATCCGCGTCGAGGCGGGCAAGCTGTTTTTCCGCGATCACCGGCAAAAGGGCGGCGGAAACCGCGAGAGCGTCCTCCCCCGCCGGCGTCGGCACATGAAGCTCCGCCGCGGCGTTGGAAACGGTATAATCGGACGCGTTCGGATTGATAAGATATCCGGCAAGCTCGCAGTCGTACGCCAGATTCTCTGCGCACACCCCGTTCATCAGCGCAAAACGGTGCAGCGGCTTTGAGGCGTCCGTATACTTTTCGATCTCTTTATTCTTCAGAAGAGCGAGAAACAACGCGCCGTCCCGCAAGAGTGCGACCTTGCATCCGGGCACGGCAAAGCAGGCGCGCAGAAACCGATCGTTTTCAAACTGAGCCGTGAAATACGCGCGGCCGTCGGAATACAGGCAATCCTCGATGAAAGAGGCCTCAATTGTCTCAATCGCCGCCGCGGTTGTGTTTTCCTCCTTCACCGCAATATCGCGCAGCCCGAGCCGGTCGATCATCTTATACATCTCAAGATCCGCCAGCAAAAGCCGCAGCGCCGCCGGATCCCCTTCCGTCACAGTATAATCTTCCGCGCCGGTCGGGATCGGCGCCTCTTTGCTGATCGTCCCGAGGCGATAGCTGAGATAAGCGCTGTCTTTCCCTTCGGCAAGTTTTTTTCGCACGGAAGGCGTCACATCCAGCGCGTCGATATCCGCAAAAATCTCGTCGATGGTCCCGTATCTGAGGATCAGATCGGTGGCGGTCTTCTGCCCGATGCCGGGAACGCCGGGGATATTGTCCGAGGAATCGCCCATCAGAGCTTTGAGATCAATCATAAGCTCCGGCGTCATTTTATAATCCTCATACAGCTTTTCTCTGTCATAACAAACCGTCTGAGTCGTGCCCATCTTCGTGGAAGTCAGTAAAACGTTTGCCTTGTCGCTGATCAGCTGAAGGCTGTCCCTGTCCCCGGTGGCGATATAGATCCGGTCAAAACCGGCGACGGAAAGCGTGCCGAGGATATCGTCGGCCTCCCATCCTTCTTTTTCCACGGTACGGATGCCCATCAGCCGGAGAATCTCCTTGAGCGTCGGCATCTGCTCTCTCAGCTCAGGCGGCATGCCCTTTCTGCCCGCTTTATATTGATCATACATTTTATGACGGAACGTCGGCGCATGGACGTCGAACGCAACGGCGATACAATCCGGGGAATACTGTTCCCGCAGATGCTGGAGAATGGTCAGGAAGCCGAAAATACCGTTGGTAAACTTCCCGTTTTTTGTCGCCAGCATTTTTATGCCGTAAAAAGCGCGGTTGACGATGGAATTCCCGTCGATTGCAAGTAAGGTCATATTCTCACCCGTTCAATTTGTAATATCAGTTATACGGAACAAAGTTCAGCTCCGCGTCAAGATTCTGAAAATGCGCGACGCCCGTATTCTCCGCCGTCGGCTGCACGGGGGATTCGATCAGGGCAAAATAGAAGTTCGTCAGATCGCTGCCCTCCCGCATGGCTACGTGCTCCGCGTTTTTGAACGCCCAGGTGCTTGCCGGGAACAGCGCGCCGGACAGATCTATCACGCGATCCGGGGAAAGCAGAGAGGCGTCCGCGGGAATATAATCCTCCCCCAGCGTCTCCCCGACGTCCGAGACGGTCGCCCTGCCGAGCATCAATGCGGATTCCAGCGCTCCGTCGCTCTGCGTCGCCGCGCTTTCATAAAACGGAACGCAGGCTTTGATGTATCCCGCGGCAAGGGAAATCTTCACCCCGTCCTCCGCCGCTTTCAGAAGTCGGGCATCGCCGTCTTTATTCAACGCGGCCATTCTCCGCGCCTGCGCGATCACCGTCGCATATTCCTCTTTGAGTTCCTCCGTGGGGAACATGTATTCAATGCAGGTTTCCACTTCCTCCGGCTGCACCAACGCCCACAGCGAGGGCACGGTGCCGAAGGTCGGACGAAGCGTCCGGGAATAAATCAGATCTTTATTCTTGTCAATGAATCTGTTCAGCATCTTAGCGACAGCAGAAACAATCCCGGATTTCACAAGAAGCTTCATAAATCCTTTGACCAAAAACTGATCGGACAGGTTCTCCATCAGATAGGTCAGCGCCTTTTCGTTGACGAGCGCCTTTCCCTGGAACAGCTCTGTGGCGACGTAGGTGCCGCACAGGGTTGCCGAATTGTAAAGAACGGCGTTGACCCGTTCCGTTCCGTAACGGGCAAGATACGTGTTGGTCATCATACCGCCGAGACTGCCGCAGATGATATTGACCTTGTCGGTATCGTGATCCTTCATCGCAGTGTTTACGGTATCATTGATCTTTTCCGCGACGTCATAGGGATCGGTACGCCAGTCATAGGTAAAATAATATACGTTGTCCGCGCCGTAACGGTTTGACGCGGCATAGACAAGCTCGATCTCATGGAATCGGTCAAGACGGTTGTTTGCGATATAACGGTCAAAGCTGCCCGGAAAACTCCACACGCCGACGTTGAATTTTGACGATCCGTCCGCATTAAACGCGACAGGCTCAAAGAAATCATACGCGGCTTCTGCAAGAGCTTCCGCAAACGTGTTATCGCCGAACGCGCCGCCGAACGCCTTCATGACAGCAGATGCAATCCCTTTGAAATCAAGGCCGAGATAAGGCCGCTCGTTTTCGGTATCCACGTCGATATACTGGGATTTGAACTGCATCCCGCGTATGATGATCAGCGGGTATTCCGCCTGCACGCGAACAGTCGCTTCATCCTCCGCAAAAGCAGGAACGATGCATCCGAAAGACAGAACCGTTACCAACAGAAACACGATGATTTTCTTCATCTGAGACCGCCTCCGTATAATTTTACATTTTAGTATAGCATACTCTGAAAGACATTGCCACAAAAATAACAAATTTTATCAAAATATTTTTGTTTGCATTTGGTTGCGGATGTGTTATACTTGTTACCATATCGGGAGGTGTGAGCAGAAATGAAAATCGGACAGATTCAAATATCGGGATACGCTTCTCTCGCGCCTCTCGCAGGCGTTGCGGACAGAGCGTTCCGGGAGATCTGCGCCCGATTCGGCGCCGCGATGTTCACCACGGAAATGGTCAGCGCAAAGGGTCTAATCTACGGAGACAGAAAATCGGAGGAGCTGATGACGCTCACCGCAAATGAGCGCCCCGCAGCGATCCAGCTGTTCTGCAGCGATCCGGAGGATATTGCGAAAGCTATCCCGATGGCAATGAAGCATGAGCCGCAGATGATCGACGTCAACATGGGATGCCCCGCCCCGAAGGTGACAAAGAACGACTGCGGAAGCGCTCTGCTTCGGGATCCCGATCTTTGCGGACGGATCGTTGACGCTGCGGTAAGGGTCTCCCCCGTCCCGATTACCGTTAAAATTCGCAAAGGGTGGGATAACGAAACAACAACGGCTCTGAAGGTCGCGAAAATCTGCGAGGAAAACGGAGCCGCGGCCGTTACCGTCCACGGAAGGACAAGAGAACAGATGTATGCCCCGCCGGTGGATCTTGAGATTATCAAGGAAGTGAAGCAGGCGCTTACAATTCCGGTGATCGGAAACGGAGACGTAACAGACGGAGAAAGCGCGAAAAAAATGTATGATGATACCGGTTGCGATCTTGTCGCGATCGGCCGCGGCGCGCTCGGGACGCCGTGGGTATTCGCGCAGATCAACGCATATATGAAGGGAATCCCTTTTGATGCGCCGGACGTGGCGGAACGCATGGAGATCATGTTGGAGCACGCGGCAAAAATATGCGAATACAAAGGGGAACGCATCGGGATCAACGAAACGAGAAAACACGCGATCTGGTACACAAAGGGCCTGCGCGGGAAAGCGGAGCTTCGCCGCAGGATGTCGGAAATCACCGAGCTGTCGCAATTGAAAGCCATCGCCCGGGAGATTACGGAGAACTGCCGTTGACGTCATAATTCACCGGGAACGTCTGACATGCCATCTCCATGACGGAAAGCTGCCCGCGAAGCCCGATCTGTTATTGACAAAACATGTTTTTTATATTATAATACTCTCAATTGAAAACGCCGGCGTGGCGGAACTGGCAGACGCCCGGGACTTAAAAACTCATGCGAAATCAGCCGTTTTTCCGATTCTAATCAACACTTCCGGCATAATTTGTCTAATATTTATATCAAAAACACCAAAAAACAGCCTCAAAAAAACTTTTTCCCGGTTGGTGACACCGCGATTGACACCAAAACGTTCCGGAAACAGTCCGGGAATCCTCAAAAATCCTGTGCGCTTCCTCCCACCTGCCGGTGTGATGGAATTGGCAGACATAAGAGACTTAAAATCTCTCGAACTTTTGTTCGTACCGGTTCGAGCCCGGTCACCGGCACCATCGGAAGTCCCGAAAGTCGTTTCTGTATAACGGTTTTCGGGACTTCTTCCTTCTTACAGTTTCCAGTACCTGCTTAAGGCGCTTCCCACCATTCTATGATTTCGGTCATCGCTACTCGGACGTCAGGAAGCGTATTTTTTGAACCGATTTTCTTTTTACGGTTACATTCCGACTGCCACCTAATCTGCGCGCACCTCCGTCAAAACGCCCAGAATCGCATTCGCTGAATCCACCTTGGAATTGAAATCCAGATGTGTATAAATGTTGGAGGTGGTTGAGATGGTGCTGTGACCGAGCCAAAGCTGCATGTCCTTGAGCTGTACGCCCTTTGCGTACATCAACGTGGCGCAGGAGTGCCGCAGATCGTGAAAGCGGATTTTCCGCAGACCCGCTCTTTTCAGGAACATCGGAAATTGCTGTGACACGTATCCCGGCTTTATCAGGTCTCCCATCGGGTTGACGTTTACATAACCGAGATACTCCGTGTTGTAGCAGTCACCGCAAAGCTCTCTGTATTCCTCCTGCTGCGCCTTTGCGTGACGCAGCAGACTTTCGATCTGCGGAACCAGCGGCAGCGTGCGGAAGCTGGATTTCGTTTTTGTGCGGTTCTTTTCGATCAGCTGACATTTGCCGTCCAGGAACGCCTCCGTCACCACGTTTTTGATCGTGATCGTCCTTTTATCAAAATCGATCGCGTTCCATTTCAACCCCAGAACCTCCTCGCGGCGCAGACCGTAGAAAGCGGTAAGGATTACGATCAGCTCCAGCGGCGTGTCCTTCACCGCTTCAAAAAGCTGCATGATTTCCTTTTCCGTGTACGGCTCGGTCTCAAAAACGTTTTTCTTCGGCAGGTCGACCCGATCTGCCGGATTGAGGTCCAGCAGACCTGTCTTAAAAGCATAACCAAGCGCCCGGTGGATATTTGCATGGCGGTGCTTGATTGTGTTGGCGCTGACGCCGTTATGGGATAATTCATACGTGTAATAGTCCTGAATCATTTTCGGCGTCAGATCGACCAGCCTGATTCCCGGATAACGTTCGTCAAAATACGGGATAATGCGATTGGCAACTGCGGAATGGTACGCACCGAAGGTCGTCTCCTCCACCGTCGGTCTGACGATTTCCAGCCAGTTTCGAAGATAAGCCGTAAAAGTTATTTCCTTTTCATTACGTACGGCTTCTTCCGGGTTCAACTTCAGCAAAAGCCTCTTTTCCAGTTCAAGCCTGCGTTCCTCCAGCATGACCTCGGCACGGTGCTTGTTGCCTTTCACCTTCAGCCCCGTGCTTTTGCATTCCTGCCGGCGCTTTCCGTCTGCTTCTGTGTAACGCAGGTCTGTATAATAAACTCCGTTTCGATCTCTGAGATAAGCTGCAATCATATTTTTCCTCCTGTCGCAGTTTTCGATTTCCCATCTGCCATCGACATAGGCAGTATAATGGGATTTTTATTATTTATCAAATCTGCGGATCGTTTTACGCAAGGGATTCCGCGGTATCACCGATCAGATAATCGATGACAAAAGGCTTCGGGATCAGATATTTCTTCCCGACCAGAAGACTTCTGACCTTTCCGCCTTTCAGCAGACGGTACGCCGTCTTATCGCTGATCCCGCCGAGCATCTCACAAAGCTGGGGGACGTTCACAACGTCCGGATATCCCTTAAACATTGTCTCGTATAAAACTCCGTTATTCTGATTATTCATAGAAAAACCTCCATAAAATCATTATTGAAAATGGAGGTTATGGTTTGGTCTGTTCAATCAAAAGGTATAATAATATATCACCATAACCTTTCCTTAATTGATTACCGCGCGTCGCGGTTTTTTCTCTGCCGTTCCATGTGTTTCGCGTAATACTCAAGCGCCTTGACGATCACATCCTGCATCCGCTCCCTTGATACCTTCGGAGCGAAAAAGGGGCGGATGCGCTCAACGGGAATGTGAAACATCTCCACCTGATTCGGCTTCGGCTGCTCAAGGATCCCGATCAGCGTTTCCGGAGTGAGCGTGCCCTCGGCGCTGCGCTTCTTCATCTGATTCGCCTGCGAATACGAGGGCGTCACCTCGTTTTCGGCGTAGTAATCGTACACAGCCTTCTGCGCTTCCTCGGGCAGATAAGACAGCTCTACGGCGGGACCGAGCGCGATCCGGTGCTCGTCCACCAGCTGCTGAAGTTCCGGAATCAATTCCGTCAGGCGAATATAGCGACGCACCGTTTCCCGGCTCTCGTCGTTTTCCGCGCCGATCAGTTCCGCACTCTTCAACTTGTACACATCCTGTGTACAGGTTTCGTCCAGATCGCTGCGGCGCCCCTGACGGGCGATCGTTTCCAGCTTGAGCTTGTACGCTTTGCCTTTTTCCGTGGGCGGGATGCTTTCACGGTTGCAGAGGTTTGCGTCAACCATAAAAATGATCGCCTCGTCCCTTGTCATATTGTCGGCGACGATGCAGGAAATGTTGGTATAGTCGATCTCCCTGCACGCCATCCAGCGGCGCACGCCGGAAACGATCTCATATCTGCCACTGTACTCCCGATGCGGGATCACAACGATCGGTTCCAGCAGTCCGTATTGCCTGATGCTCTCCACAAGATTGCGGAAGCTGTCGTCGTCTCTGAAAGAGAACGGCGACTCCGGCATCGGCGTCATTCTGCCGATGTCATAATTAAAAGTCCTTTTGTACTTGTCGAAATAATTAGACATGATTTTCCTCCAAAA
>CACYHJ010000084.1 GCA_902774165.1 Oscillospiraceae bacterium | reverse complement strand
CATGATAATGAGATATGCCGATGACACTCAGGAGCTCAAAATACTCCGGAGAGACATCAAGAACATGAAGGTCTGGGGAGAGTTTGACAAAAGCGTCCTTGTGACCCCGCAGGTCATCAAGGATATCGCGGATCTCGCAGAGCTGGCGCCCCTCCACAACCACGCGCACGTACAGGGAATTGAGGCCTGCCTCAAGGTCTTCGGCGACAAAATCCCGGAAGTGGTCGTCTTTGACACCGCATTCCATAACACCATGCCCGAAGAAGCCTATACCTTCGCGATCCCCTATGAGTACACGAAAGAATACAAGATCCGCCGTTACGGCTTCCACGGAACCTCTCACCGGTTTGTCAGCGCCGCCTGCGCGGAAATGATGGGTAAGCCGATTGAGGAGATCAAGATGATTACCTGCCACATCGGCAACGGCGCCTCCATCACCGCGATCAAGGACGGAAAAGTCATTGACACCTCCATGGGCCTGACGCCCCTTGACGGCTTTGCGATGGGCACCCGCTGCGGCGCGGTCGACCCTTCCGCGGTGCTGTATCTCGAGAAGAAGCTCGGCCTTGATCCCGACGAGATGAGCAATCTGCTGAATAAGAAATCCGGCGTGCTCGGCGTGTCCGGCGTTTCCAGCGACGACCGTGAGGTCAAGGCGGCGGCGGAAGACCCGAGCCACCCGAACCATGAGCGTGCCAAGCTTGCCAGAGCGATCCAGTGGTATCAGATCCGCAAGGTCATCGGCGGCTATATCGCAGCCCTTGAGGGCGTCGACGCGATCGTCTTTACCGGCGGCCTGGGCGAGAATACCGAGGATATGCGGCTTGACATCTGCAACCATTTCGCGTATATGGGCGTGAAAGTCGATCCCGAGATCAACGCGGTGCTTCGCAAGGGCAAAGGCGGCGAGATTTCCACGAAGGAATCTGCGATCCGCGTATTTGTGATTCCCACCGACGAAGAGCTTCTGATTGCAAGAGATACCAGAGATATCGTCAGTGCGCTGTAATCACAGACATCAGACTGACTTTTCAAGACCGGACATGCATCGGCTGTCCGGTCAATTTTTGGAGTAAATTATGGCAGTTTCCTATCTGATGCTCACGGCGTCCGTAATCATGTTCGGCGTCCAGTTCCGGCTCAACCAGATATATGAAAAGGAAGCGGGCTCCTCAACCCGCGCAACGCTTGTTTTTATTGCCGGATACAGCGTTGTCGGCGTGGCGGTGCTTGCGGTGATCAACGGGATCCGTTTTGAAACAACCCCCTTCACGCTGCTGATCGCGGCGATTTCGGCAGTAGATTTCATCGCCTATTCCTTTTTCAGCGTCAAGGCGTTTTCAAAGGTCAATCTATCTCTTTTTTCGATTTTCTCCATGCTCGGCGGAATGCTGCTGCCGTTCGTCGCCGGAATCGTCTTCTTTCGAGAAGGATTGACGATCGGGAAAATTCTTTGTATCGTGTTTTTGATTGCCGCGGTCTGCGTGACCTTTGAGCGGAAAAAAAAGAAAAGCGGTCTGGGATACTGTCTGCTTGTTTTCTTTACAAACGGCATGGCGGGCGTGCTGTCAAAGATCTTTCAAAGCGCTCCGTACCCGAAAACAAACGAGGCGATGTATTCCATCCTTTGCGCCGCCGGCACCGGGCTGATTGCCGCGGTCTCTCTGTTGTTTGTTAAAGGCGAAAAGGTCAGGCTGAATAAAAAAATCATTATTTCCATGGCCGGCTACGGCGCTCTGAACCGGGTGGCAAATTACCTTCTCCTGCTTGCGCTTGCGGTGCTGCCGGCCTCGGTGCAATACCCCTTCGTGACCGGCGGAGTGATGGTCGTGTCCTTTTTGATCGGCCTGCTGACCCATCAGAAACCGACAAAACGCGAACTGTTCTCCGTTCTGCTATCCGGGTGCGGCATCGCCGCGCTTATGGTTTTCGCGTGAACAAAATATTATAAAAAGACACAGGCGGTCAATGAAACCGTCTGTGTCTTTTATGTTATGCGATCAATCTGTTATACGTTATACTGAGAAGCATACGCTTTGCTAAGATCGGTAACCATGTCAAGCGCCTTGCCCTCGGCTTTATCAAAAACTCGTCCGGGGATGAAACTGTCAGCGTACTCAGTCTTCTGCTTTTCCTGTTCCTTTTCCATCTTCTCGGAAGCGACGTCGTTGCGAACGCTCATTTCCCACGCGGGATATTTCGCGGAATCGACGAAATAGATGATATGATAACCGAAGGTCGTCTCAACGATTTCAACGTCGCCGGTCTTTCTGGCGGGATTGAAGATCCATTCGTTGAACGGCTGAGTCATCTGACCGTAAGTGACGTCGGTATAAAGTCCGCCGCTGCCGTTACCGGAAGTTGTGGAACCGGTGTCGTCGCTGTAAAGATCGGCAAGCTCGGCAAATCTCTCTTCCGTCTGCTCGCCGCTCTTGAACAGTTCAAGGTAGGACTCGGCAATCTCTTTCGCTTCTTCCTTTGTCGCGGGAGTCTTTTTATAGACTTCTTCATCCTTGCTGCTGTCATGTTTCGCACCGAGATAGGCAATGCCGTTATCCATATGCGTGACGGGTTCGGTGGATTCAGGCTCCGCTGCAGTCGTTACGCCCTCCTCATCGGTCACAGGCTCAACCACAACAGGCTCAGCGACGTTTTCATCGGGTGCGGAATTTTCGTCGAATTTAACAAGGATGTGGCGAACAGTGACGGGTTTGTATTCGTCCTTATGCGCGCCGTTTACGATATAAATCGCGTAAATCATGGAGCTGGTGGCCCAGACGGAGGTATCCCCGGCTTTCCGTTCCGCGGAGAACGCCCACTTCGCGTCTTCCTCGCTCATGTTGTTTTTGACCGTATCATAATCGATCGAGGCAAGAGAATTGGCGGGATCCTCAAAGTCTTTCTTTTCATCTTCCTCGCAGTATTCAAGGATCAGCTTGACAAAGCTGTCTTCATCGGTGACTTTCGAGATCATTTCTTTTGCTCTCGCGGTCTGCTCCTCGGCGGTCTTCGCTTCTTTGGTAACCTCGCCGGTCGTCTCGTCCGTCTCGGCTTCTTTGACCTCGAACCCGTACATTCTCAGATCGACCTTTTCATAAGTCTCAGGAGATTCGTCAAATTGCGCTTTGATCTCATCTTCAGACACTTCATCGACGTATGTGTCATTCAGATGATCCGTATAGGTTTTGGCGAGATAAGACTGCGTCACGTATTTCTTATAAAGGCTCAGTGTCATGCCTCTGCCGTACTGACTGGTAAGCACATAACCGGCGGAAAGCTTATTCCCATCTCTGTCGGTATGGGTCTTTGCCGTTTCGATCGCCTCGTCGATCTCTTTCTGATCTTCGTCGGAGATCTTCAGATTATTTTCCGCGGCTTTCGCGGCATAATAGTGGACCTGCTCAATGTTTTCAAGCGCTTCTTGCTTGAAGAATTCCGCGTAGGTCACTTCATTACCGTCGTCATCCTTCGTCTTCTGCGCATCGGGTTCTTTGGTAAAGTCATAGCTGCCGCTGATGCCGTACTGCGCATACATCTGCTGCGAACTGGCAACAGACTCAAACGCTCTTACATAGTAGTAATTGAACTCGGTTTGTTTGATCGGTTCCTCCGTATCGCCGACCTTCACGGAACCGACGGTGGTCATCTTCACATTCAGGCCGAAAAACCAGATGAAGAACCATACGGCTGCGACCGCAAACGCCGCAACAAAACACCAGCCGACGACTTTTGCGATCACATTGCCGGTATTGCTGCTGCCCTTCGTTTTCTTCGCATCCCTTTTGATGCGCTCTTTTCTTTCCTGTCTGTATTTCTCAGCTTCGGAAAGATTCTTCTTTGCGTCCATTGAATTTCACCTTTCTTTGCGTATTGTCGGGTAACATCGGAGCGAAACAGAATCTTTCATTCCGATTTACGACATAACAGATTTATTTTATACTATTTTGCCGCAAGTTGCAATAGTAAAATATATTTTTTTCGTTTTCGGATGAAAATTTTTCCGTTATGCAAAATACTCGTTGTAATTTTCCACAGAAAACAGATAATGATACAGTTTTTTATGCCGTTCGGCAGAAATAAAACCGACGTTGAGAATCAGCTTCCGGTTATCGGTTGTGTTCAATTCGATCTCGCAATGATCGAAATGAAGCGCTTCTACCGGCTCTTTTGTGTAGATATCCATCTTATCCCCGTCTTCGTCGGCAAAAATGCGAAGATTGAGACACACCGCCGGCGTACCGTTGACGATCATGGAGCTGATTTTTCCCTCAGCCTTTTTTTTCTTCTTTTTTTTTCCGAACACAGTTTTCACCTCAGGCGTATTTTATCATATTCCGGAGGAATTTGGCAATAGATTCACGCAAAAATATTGTTTTTTCCGTTCATGTATGATAAAATTAGGATATAATATATTCAAAGGTGGGAGAATTATGAAAACCGTAACGCTGATCGTTCCCTGCTATAACGAAGCGGAAGTTTTGCCGATGATGTATAAAGAAGTCAAACGCGTGGTATCCGGATGTCCGGATTACAATTTCACGCTTCTGTTCGTCAACGACGGCAGCAGGGACAAAACGCTGGAGATTCTGAAAAAGCTCGCCGCGCTGGACCGGAGCGTCAAGTATATTTCATTTTCACGCAACTTCGGCAAGGAAGCCGCCATGCTGGCCGGCATGAAAAACGCAGATTCCGAATATATCGGCATTATCGACGCCGACCTGCAGCATTCCCCCGATCTGATTCCCGAGATGCTTGACGCGGTTGAGAACGAGGGTTATGACGTCGCCGCTGCGCTGCGCACGGACCGGACGGGCGAATCAAAATTCAAAAGCTTTCTTTCCGGCAGCTTTTACAAGGTGATCAACGGCGTCTCCGAAATCCAGATCAACGACAACGCGCAGGATTTCAGAATCATGAAACGAAAAGTCGTCGACGCGATTATCAACATGCCGGAGACGATCCGTTTCTCCAAGGGAATTTTCACATGGGTCGGTTTCAACGTCAAGTGGTTCCCTCACGAGAACCGTGAGCGCGCCGCAGGCGAGACGAAGTGGTCTTTGCGCAAGCTTGCGAGGTACGCTGTCGACGGGATTCTCGGCTATACCGTGTCGCCTCTGCGCATCCCGTTGTATCTCGGCTTTTTCTCTCTGTTCGCGGCGTTTATACTTTTTGTTTACGGATTTGTCCGCCTTTGCGTCTCTTCCGTATGGGAAGGGGTTACTTACGTCATGCTGATGTCCGGGATCCTGTTTATGGGCGGGCTGATCCTATGCAGTCTCGGCGTTGCGGGCGAATATCTCGCGAGGATTTACACCGAGACAAAGCACAGACCGAACTATATTATTTCCGAAACGAACGTCGGCGTCAATATGTTTGCGTCCGGCTCGGACGGGGTCAGCGATGACTGAGCGCGACGTTCAACGGAATCAGATTCAGCAGAAAACAAAGCCGCCTGTCCTCGACAGACGGCTTTCCATGGTCGCAGCGCTTGTTCCCGAAGGCGCGGTGATCGCCGATATCGGTACAGACCATGCTTATCTCCCCTGTTATCTCGTCGGACGCGGAAGCTGCCCCGCCGCTTTCGCCTGCGACGTGGTGCCCGGACCGCTTGAAAACGCTGTCGGCACCGTAAACAAATACGGCCTTTCGGACGCGATCCGCTGCCTGCTCTCCGACGGGACAAGAGAACTGCCGCCGGCAGGATATGACACTCTGGTCTGCGCGGGCATGGGCGGAGAGCTGATCTGCGATATTTTGCGCAGCACCGAAGACCTCAACGCCAAGACGCTCGTTCTCCAGCCCATGACGCATTCGGAGGACCTGAGAGCTTTTTTATGTAAAAACGGCTTCACAATCTCCGGGGAAACCGCCGTCTGCGACGGAAAACGGACGTATATTGCCTTTTCCGCTTCGTTTACGGGAGATGATTCCCGGGCGGACGATCGGTTTTATCATTATTTCGGGTCTCATTTGCTGACAAAGGACGCCGCCGCTTCACGGTATATCCGAAAACAGATCAAACATCTGAGCGACCGACGCCGCGGACTGGAGCATTCCGAAAAAGCGGAGGACAGGGCCATGCTCGCGGAGGTCTGCGCAATTCTGAACGATGAAAGACTGAGGGATTATCTATGATTTACGTCAGAGATTTCTATAATTATCTGAATGAACGCTATCCGTTCGACACACAGGAACCCTGGGACAATTCCGGTCTGCTGTGCGGCGATCCGGAAGCGCCTGTCACAAGCTGCGTTGTGAGTCTTGACTCCGATTCAAAAGCTATTGCGCTGGCGAAAGAGACGAATTCATCCCTTTTGATCACCCATCACCCGATCATCTTTTCTCCCCTGAAATCCCTGCCGGCCGGCGCGCCCGCATGGAACGCCGCGCGGCTCGGGCTTTCGGTGCTCTGTTCTCATACGCCCTTTGACAAGGGAAGGGACGGCACCAACGACACCCTATGCGGTCTGCTCGGATTGAAGATCACGTCGAATGCCTGCGACGATATTCTGAGAATCACGGAATTGCCTCGGGATATGACGGTTCGGGAATTCGCGGAACTGGCATCGAAGACGCTGGGAGCGGACGTATCCTTCACGCTCGGCGAGAAAAGGATCCGGAAGCCGGCGGTATGTACCGGGGCTGCGGGGGATGAAGCGTCCGCCGCAAAAACCGCAGGGGCGGACTGCCTTCTGACCGGAGAGGCAAAATATCATGAGCTGCTTGACGCGAAAGAAGCGGGCTTTCCCCTGATTTGCGCCGGGCATTTTGAAACGGAGTTTCCGGCAATGTCGGCGCTTGCGCAGAGGCTGCGCGTCAGATTCCCGCAGGTGACGTTTTATCTTTCCGGACCGGAACCGCTGGCAAGCGTGATTGTGAGGTAACCTATGGCCCTTGACGGACTGTTTTTATACGCATTAAAAAATGAACTGAAACAAAACCTTGTCGGCTGCAGGGTCGACAAAATCAATCAGCCGACAAAAAACGAAGTGCTGCTCTCCTTCCGCGCAAAATCCGCCGCCTTCCGTCTGCTGTTCAACGCGGCGGGCAACGCCGCCGGGGTTTATATTACGCAGGAAAAACCCGAAAACAGCCTTGCCAGCCGGGAACATCCGTGACATAATAAACAGGATAGCCTTACGCAGACGGAGAAGGGACGGGAAAAAACATGGCGGAAGCGCTTTGGGTCCGAACCATCCGGCATCACCGGACGGATCAGCAGACGACGGTTCCCTGCCGCAGAGGCGACGCGCACGAAGCCCTGCGGGAAGCCTGCAGGGGAATGGATCTGCCGGAGCCGCTCTGGCTGGACAAGAACGAGCGGGAGTGGGAGGAATTCGGCATGACGCGGTTTCTGCCGGATGCCTTTTTTGAATCCGTTCCTTTCGAACGGCTGGAGATTGAATACATCGATCCGGATGCCCCGAAGAAGAAGAGCCGGGATCCGAGAAACGCTTTTTAGCATGGATTAAGGAGGCGGACAGAATGAACCAGCAGGTCAGCCGGTGGCTGAAAGAACACCGGGAAGAAATGGCGGATATGCTGTGCCGCTGGGTACGGATTCCTTCGCTGCGGAGCGATCCGGAGCCCGGCGCCCCCTTCGGCCCGGAGATCCGGAGGATGCTGGACCGGGCGGCGGAGGATCTTCGGGGCATGGGCTACGCGGTGCGCACCTTCGACGGTTACGCCCTCGATGCGTCCATGGGTCCGGAAGGGGAGGAGCCCGTCGCGGTGCTGGGCCATCTGGACGTGGTTCCCGCCGGAGACGGATGGGATACGCCGCCCTTTGAGCCCGTCCGGAAGGGAAACCGGGTGTATGGCCGGGGCACGAATGACGATAAGGGACCGGTACTGGCGGCGCTCTTCGCCATGACCGCCATCCGGGAGGCCGGGATCCCGCTGAAGCGCGGCATCCGGCTGATTCTCGGCGGTGACGAGGAGAGCGGCTGGGAGGATATGGCGTATTATCAGGCCCATACGGAGATGCCGGCGACCGGCTTCAGCCCGGACGCTGCCTTTCCTCTGATCAATACGGAGAAAGCGATTCTTCATCTGGCGCTTCGGGCGCCGGCCTGCGCGGAAGGCCTGGCCGTCACGGAGATGCACACCGGCGAGCGGCCGAACGTGATCCCGGGGGAGAGCCGGGCGGCGGTGGCCGGGGATCCGGCGCTGGCGGACCGGGTGCGGGCCCTGGCGGCGGAATGGCAGCTGCCTTACCGGACGGAGGCGTCGGAGCAGGGCCTGACAATTACGGCGGAGGGAATCGGAGGGCACAGCGCCCATCCGGACGGCCGCCGGAACGCGATCGGAATGATGCTGAAGATGCTGCGGGCGCTGGGTGCGGCGGGCCCCCTTGCGGAGCTGGCCGACGCGGTCGGCATGGAGAGCGACGGAAAGAGCCTCGGATGCGCCTGCGCCGATGAGCCTTCCGGGCCGCTGACCTGCAATATCGGGATCCTGCGGCTGGAGGAAGCCGGATGGTACGGCACCCTGGATCTCCGCTGCCCGGTCACGGCGGACCTGGACGCGCTGCTGGCCTCGGTCCGGGCGAAGCTGCCGGGCTGGACCGTCG
>CACYHJ010000083.1 GCA_902774165.1 Oscillospiraceae bacterium | reverse complement strand
GCGGACGGCTATACCGGCGACAGGGTCTGCTCCGCCTGCGGCAAGACCGTTTCCACCGGCAGCGTAATCCCGAAGACCGGGACGGAGCCGACCGAGCCCACGGAACCCGAAGAGCCGACCGTCTACGAGACCGGCTGCCCCTATTGCGGCAAGACGCACGACGGCAGCTTCTTTGAGCGGATTCTCGGCGTGATCCACACCTTCCTGCATCTGATCCGCACGATGTTCAAGGTCGTGCCGAAAAACTGAACCGGAATAACGCGCAGCGCCCTGCCGAAAGGCAGGGCGCTGCTATGTAAATCGTGATTTGTCGCGGTCTTCGCGTTGTAGGGGCGGGCATGACCGCCCGAGTCTTCGCGTCTTAATCAAAAAAACGGCCCCGCTGCAACACCGCGCGGGACCGCCTGTATTCGGTTTTATCCGATCAGACCGGCAAAGAAGGCTGCGATCGCGTGGAACAGGCCGATCAGCTTCGCGAAGGGGCCGCCGTGGGTCCCGCCGCACCATCCGCAGGGATCTGATTTTCCGTCCGCGCCGGTCGGCTCCGACGACGTTTCGGGCTTCGTTCCGGTCTCCGGTCCGGTCCCGGATCCGGTTTCCGGCTCCGAGACGGGCTCGCTCTCCGGCTCGGATACGGTCTCGGGCTCGGGCACGTCGACGCCGTCGGTCAGAACCATGCGTTTGTTGTTGCGGGGGGTCCCGCCGTTGACGAACATCTCGATCGCCTCGTTGTGCAGGAATTCGCCGTTCACGCTGCCCGCGTACGCCACGGTCCGGATGAACAGATACAGGTGATTGAGCGTGAGGCTCGAGTAATGGGTGTTGAGGATATTGACGGTGATGCGCGCGCCGTTTTCGGCTCCGCCGACAAAGGCGGGGTGATTGTAGCCCTGCACGATGCTCTCGCCGACGTTGACGATGTTGATCACGGTGTCCGCGTTGCAGTCGATGCTCGCGGCGGCGCACCAGTCGGCGGCGCGGATCCCCGCGCTGTTGAAATAGAGTTCAAACGAAGCGCTCTCGCCGCTCCTGTTGACGATGCGCAGGGGCGTGTCGCTCTCGCGCGAGCCCGTGATGATGTAAGTACCGGAATACGGCGTCAGGGAATCGCTGTCGGCGGGCTGCCTGTAACCGTCGGGATACAGGACGATATCGCCGTCGCCAAGATCGAGGGTCACGCCGCTGACTCTGTCAATGGGGAAGGTCGGCCCGTTGTTTTCCGTTTCGTCGGATCTGTCAATGAAGATGCCGGGAATGCCTCCCATGCCGTCCATTCCGCCCATACCAGACGGGATATCAGGGATGTACACGTTGCTGCCGTTACCGTGCGTCGGAAGATCGGGCATCGTCGCGGATGCGAACGTCGGCAGCATTGCGCAGAGCAGGAGCGCGGCGAGGAGGACTGCGATGAGTCTGGTCTTCTTTTTCATTTCGGTTTTTCCTTTCTGAATCTCGGATTCCGGATTCCGCGTTGCCGCGGATCGCGTTTGTTCTTTACGGGCTCCATTATACACGATCGGCGGAAAGAATCAATACTTTTGCGGATATGACCCGTAAATCGGCGGAATTGACTTGTTTTTTCCGTCCGCGCGGTGTATAATATCGGCGGAAGGATGTGAAAAACATGAATCAACAGCAGATCGCCGACCGTTCGGCGGAGCTGATCATGCGGTATTACGACAACGATTACATGCCCTTTCTTGAGAGTATGGACGACGACGCGCTCTGGTACGGCCCCGCCGAGGGGCAGTTCCTACGCGGCAGGGAGACGATGATCCGGGTGTGGCAGGCGGAGGACCACCCGCTGCGCTTCACGATGGGGAACCTCAAGGTGGTGCACACCTCGGCGCATCCTTCGCACTGCCACGTGATGCTGACCTATTCGGTGGTGACGCATTACCCGGACGGGCACGATCTCTCGGTCTATCAGCGCCTGCTGATGTGCTGGTGCGAGCGGAAGGAGACGGACGAAAACGGCGAGGCGCACAAGGTCCCCCGCATCCTTGTGTGCCATATCTCGAATCCCCACGGCAAGCACGAGGACGACGTGATCTACCCGACGAACTTCAGCCAGGTCTACGCCGGCGCGGGCGCGCTTCCGCAGCGGGGCGAGCGCATCCATTTTCACGGGACGGACCGCTCGGATTATTTCTTTCTCTCCGATTCGATCTACTGGATCGAGGCGGCGGCGAACGGCAAGCACAGCGTGCTGCACACCGCGGGCGGCGAAACGCCGGTCATGATGAGCGTTTCGTCGATCGAAAAGAGCTTCGGGCGGCTGTTTCTGCGCTGCCATCAGAGCTATCTTGTCAACCCGCACTATCTGCGCAGCATCCGCAGGTTCGAGCTGACGCTGACCGACGACACGGCGCTGCCGATCCCCGAAAAAAAATACACCGCCTTTCGCAAGGCGGCGCTGGAGGCGCTGAGGCACTGAGGGGGATAAGAATCCGGCGGGGAATCGGCGGCGCGGAGCCGACCGGCCGCGAAGAACCCGGGGCGCCGATTGTCTGCGGGACCGGCTGCCCGATCTGCGGTCAGAACCACGACGGCAATTTCATCGAGCGCGCGCCGGGCGTGACCAGTACCTTCCTTCCCGTGATCGGAACGCTGTTCCGGATCGCGCCGAAAAACTGAATCCGGACATTGATACAGCAGCGCCCTGCCGAAAGGCAGGGCGCTGCGCGTTCTGTTTTTTCAGGTTTTACTTCGCTTCCGGCACGTCCAGCACCAGATCCGTCAGCGGGAAGGAGCAGCAGGGGTGAATGTACCCGAACTGCCGGTCCGCCAGGCGCCGATACTCCAGATGCGGGGGGATATAGACCTTGCCGGAGACCATCAGCGACCGGCACCATCCGCATTCGCCGCTGCGGCAGCGGGCGGGCGCGGCAATGCCGTTCTTTTCGAGGATCTGCAGCACCGAATCGTTGGAGGCGCCCTCCACGGTGCGGGTCTCCCCGGCCTGGGTGACGGTGATCTTCACCGTCTCCGGCACGCCCGCGGGATAATCGGGCGCGGCGGCGGGATTGTGGAACTCACCGAACATTTCATGGCGGATATATTTGCGCTCAAGACCCAGCTTTTCCAGCTCTTTGTCGGCGAACGCGTACATTTGCTGCGGGCCGCAGAGGAAGACGGAATAAGGCTTGTCCGCCGGGGCGTATTTTTTGATCAGATCTGCGGTGATAAAGCCCTTTTCAAAGCCCTCCGACGCCTTCGCGCGGGAGTCGGACAGCACGTGGATCACCTTGAATTTTTCACAGTCCTTTTCCAGCTGCGCGAGCTCTTTGGCGAACAGGATGCTTTTCTTGTTGCGGCTGCCGTAAAGCAGGATCAACTCGAAATCCTCATCCCCGTCGCGGATCGCCTGCGCCATGGAAAGAAACGGCGTGATGCCGCTGCCGCCGGCAAGGCCGATCACGGTTTTCGCGTCCCGCAGGGGCTGATATTCAAAATTGCCCTCCGGCGCGGAGACCTCCACCGGCGTGCCCTCCTGCCAGTTGTCGAGAATATAGCGGGAGACAAGGCCTCCGTCCACCAGCTTGACCGTCAGTTCATAGCGGCCCTCCAGCGAGGCTTTGGGGGAGGAAGAGATCGAATACGCCCTTGTGACGGGCTGCCCGTCGATCTCGGCGAACACGGTGAGATATTTTCCCGCACCGAAATACGCCAGCTCCTTCGTGCCCCGTTCCGGGTCCGGAACCAGCGTGAAGCTTTTCACGTCTTCGGCCCGTTCTGTCACCGCGGCGACCTTCAGGTACTGTCTGTTTGGGTGCAGCGCCCGGGCGAGCGCTCTGGAGGCGTCGGTGCCGGCGGGGGCGCTGTCGTCGGCAAGCCCGAACTGCTTCTGACGGTTTGCCAGGATGGTGATATAATCACGGATTTTTAAATTGTTCAGCAGACCTGCCATGTTATTTCCCCTCCTTGAGCTTCTTGATTACAAGGCCGGCGGCCTTTTTGCCGGTATAATAAGCGCAGCCGTAGCCGTCGCCGCGCTCCTGCGACGCGCCGCAGAACAGGAAGTTGTCAAACGGCTGGTCCTTGTTGTACTGAATGGTGCGCGACAGCATGCTGTCCCACAGATCAAGCTGATAGCCGTAGGGTGAGCCGTTGGGCGTGTTGAGATAGCGGGAGAAGGTGGGCGGCAGGGCGATCTCGATCTCCTCGATATAGGGCTTGATGTCGATGCCCAGCGCCTTTTCACACTGTGTGATCATCTCGTCGGCGATCTTCGTCTTCAGTTTTTTGTAATCCTCGGGTCTCACGCCCTGCATCACGTCGCCGTAGGTGATGCCGGTCAGGAACAGCATCGAGGTCCCCTCCGGCGAACAGTCGGGAATGACCTCGTTCAGGCAGTTGATGATCACGTAGTTGCCGAGCATCTTTCCCTGCACGAGCCGGAACTGATCGTCGGAATCGTCCGCCGTAGAGATGAAAACGGAGTAGTTGTGAATTCCCAGCTGCTCCTTGGTGCGGTTCATGCCGAGATAGACCGTGAACAGCGACGCCGCGACGCTGCGGCCGTTGATCTTGCGCCGCGCGTCCGCCGGGATCTGCGCCGGGCGGAAGAAGTCGGGCATGGCGAAGTTGGGGTGCACGTTGCAGATAAACTGCTTCGCGAACAGCTTCGTTTTGCCGTTGACCACCACGCCGCAGGGCTTGCCGTTCTGCATCAACACCCGCGTGACCTCGCTGTTATAGCGGATCTCGCCGCCCGCCTCGCGGATCACCTTGTCGATGGCGCAGCTCATTTCGTTGGACCTGAGGTGCGGCATGCTGGCGCCGCGCTCCACGTAGCCGTGCATCATCGCCATATAATAAAGGAAGTCGAAGCGCATCGGCGGCGCGCCCATATAGCACCAGTACGCGGTGAAAATATTCTGCGCCTTTTTCGGCATGCCGAGCTCGTCCAGACATTCCCTGACGGTGTGGCCCGCCATCTTGAAGACGTCGCCGTATTTCGTCAGGAATTTCACCGGGTTGATCTTCCCGCTGTTGAGGTCGTCGAAGGCCTCATACATCAGCGTGGAGAGATGAAACACCTTCATGCTGCTCTCGTAGGAGCCGGGGACGATCGAATCCAGCTTGCGGGAGAAGGCCTCAAAGCCCGCCGGCATGGCGGCGTCGATCTTGACGCGCACGCCGTTTTCCCCCTCAAAGCCCTCCGGGTCGTCCTCCTCCGCGGGGACGATCAGGCGGTAGGTCTCGTCGTGGGAATACCAGTCCACCTTCGCGCCCAGCTCGTCAAAGGTCTTCGCGATGTCGCCCGGGTTGTCCGGCGTGCCGACGCCGCACAGCTCGTGCAGCGAGGGCTCGAACTCAAACCGTCCCCGCACGAAGGAGGAGGCGGAGCCGCCCGGCAGGTTGTGTTTTTCCAGCAGCAGCGTTTTCAGCCCTGCCTTCGCGCAGGTCGCCGCGGCGGCAAGACCGCCGTTGCCCGCGCCGATCACAATCACGTCATAGTTGTTTCTCATGCGTTTTTCTGCCCTTTCGTTTCAATTTCTTTGTTATCGTGCTTCTTTGAAAACCGTTTCATGATGAACGCCGCTGCCACGGCGAACAGCAGGATCGGCAAGACGTACAGAAAGCTCAGCGGGTTTGACAGGTCCCCTTTGTTGCCCAGCAGCGTCCACAGCAGATTGAGCGGCAGCATGCCCAGGTTCGCCGCGAGGAAATACTTCGGGAACGACATATCCATCGCGCCGAAAATCAGGCTTGACAGATCGCAGGGCAGCATGCCCGACGCCTTGATGACAAAAATGACCGCAAACTCGTTTGCCCCGGCGAAGCTGTCCAGCTTCGCGATCTTCGGGAACCGTTTTTTCAGGGAATCCACCATGCCCTTGCCGGTGAATCTGCCGAGAAAATACGGCAGCGCCAGGCTCAGCACCGTGGCGATCAGGTTGACCGTCACCGCGGTGAGGTAGTTTTCGAAGAAGATGCCGGAGACCGCGTAGATCACCGCCGGCGGGAAGATCAGCGCGAAGGATTTGACCACGGAGAACGCGATCAGGATCAGCGCCACCGTGAACGCGCCGCCGGTAAGCATCCCGGCGATCTGATCGGCGTTCTTGACCGAGATGTGGTATTTCGCCATGAAAACCACGATCAGCGCCACCATCGCCAGCATGAACACGCCCGCCGCGATCTGCAGCGCCCGGACCAGCTTGTCATAGTTCTTCTTTTCCGCCATGGCTTTCCCTCCTGAGTTTAATTATACAGATTAAGACGGAAAAATCAATAAAATATCCAAATATTCCCGCGCCGCGGCGCTGAAAAGTATTGTATTTGCCGATGGAATATGCTAAGATGTTGCTGAACGCAAACAAAAAAGGAGCGGATGATCTTATGATGAAAATCGGCGTGATCCCCAACGCGTTTCAGGTACCGTTCAAAGAGGCGGTGATTCTTGCCCGGGATCTGGGCGTGCAGGGGCTGCAGCCCTACGTCACCGGCGGCGAGATGGCGCCGGAAAACCTCTCGGCGCAGGACCGGGCGGATCTACTGAACTACGTTCGGGCGAACGGCCTTGTCTTTTCGGCGCTCTGCGCGGATTTCGGCATGAATTTCAAGGCGAAGCGGGCCGAAAATGAGGAGGACGTTCAGCGCACCATGCGCATGATGGATCTGGCGAAGGATCTGGGCACGAATATCATTACCACCCATATCGGCAGGGTGCCGGACGATGAGAATTGCGAGGAATACGCAAACATGGTCGACACCATCGAGCGGCTGGGCAGGTACGGCGATCAGATCGGCGTGATGTTCGCCACCGAGACCGGCCCGGAGCCGGCGCTTCCCCTCCGGCGCGTGCTCGAAAAGGCGGACACCAGGAGCGCGCGGGTCAATCTCGACCCGGCGAACCTGTTTATGTGCGCGGGGGAGAACCCGGTGCAGAGCGTGCGGGTGCTGGGGGAGTACATCGTCCATACCCACGCGAAGGACGGGCAGATGAACCCGGACGGCAGCCATACCGAGTACCGGCTGGGCGACGGCGGCGTCCCCTTCCGGGAGTATCTTGCGACGCTGAAATACGTGGGCTTCGACGGCTTCCTGACCATCGAGCGCGAGGCCGGGTCAACCCGGTTTGACGATATCCGCCACGCGGCCCAGCTGCTGCGCGGCCTGCTTGAAGAGCTGTATTGATTTAACGAAAAAAGCTGGTCCGGCGTCGCCGGATCAGCTTTTTAACGTCGTCACGCTCCGGGGCGGCAGCTTCACCGCCTCGCCTTTTTTGACCTTGCGTCCGGCAAGGTCGTTTTCTTTGTCGGTGGTGTACAGCGCAAGATCCGCCGGGGCGAAGAAGAATTTCGGGTCCTCGCTCTCGTTGGAGAGGATCACGGTCGTCCCGCCGTCATGCGCGAAACCGACGGAGAGCACCTCTTCGTCGCCGGTATCCGTTTCGATCCGCAGAGCGCCGAGGGGGATGAATTTCGAAAAATTCCCCGTGACGAAATACCGCTTCGTCAGCGTATAATCGTCTTTTTCCGGGTCGAAATAGATCAGCCCGTCGCAGTAATCGTAATGCGAGCAGGCGATCCAGTGGCTCCACGCGGTCACGTTCATGACCGTCAGGTCCTCGATGATCACCCGCGCCGTCACAAGGGCGGAATCCATGCCCGCGTCGCGTCCGCCCCGCATATGGCACCATTCGCTCATTTTCAGCGGCACGTCGGGATAATGCCGATCCATAAAACCGCGGAACCGCTTCATAAAGGCGATGCGGTCGTTCATGAACGGCGGCGCCGGCAGGGGCAGGAAATAGGAGTGGTAATCCACCGCGTCGACGTTGCGCCGGATCACCTTGTCCGAAAGGAGCGCGCGGGTGAACGATTTGTTGAACCAGCGCAGGTCGCCGGATTCCATCCCCGAGAGCAGGACCTTTCCCCGCAGCGCGGGGCGCGCTTCGATCCCCTCGGCGCAGACGCGCAGAAGGCGGCGCGCCTGTAGCGGGCTGTAATGGCAGCCCTCCTGCCCGCCGGTCCATTTCCAGATCGGCTCGTTGACGGGGGAGATATATTTCACCGGCAGCCCCTCGGCGAGGAACCGCTCCGCGGCGTCGAGCATATAAGAGGCGAACGCGCCGTAATTCTCTTTTGCGAGATTTGTGCGGAAGGCGTTTTTTTCGTCGAGGTGCGCCTTGCCGTTCTTCGTCATGCGCTCGGGCGGCGAATTTGAAAAAATCACGATCTCCCGCGCGCCGTAGTCCGCGGCTTTGCGCATCATGTTGACGGCGGCGGCGTCCCTTGCCGGATCGCACCCGCCGTCCGCCGCTTCCAGCGAATGCGTCCGCCGCAGCGCGTCGCCGCAGTTCCCCGCGCCGGAATCCGCCGACCCCGCGCCGAGGTTATAGCGGTAGATCGAAAGGCCGATGCCGGTTTCCCGGTCGTAGAGCAGGCGGGCGATTTGATCGCAGAGATCGGGGCGCGCGCCGACGGACTGCGCCCACCAGGCCCCGGACGCGCCGAAGCCCTCGAAAGTCTGATAGGTTTTTGTCGGGTTGATTGTCAGGTTCATGACGGCTCCTTTCAAATTCTGATTTGTCGAGGTCTTCGACCACGACAAATCAAATGAATAATGAATAATGAATAATGAATAATTGATGACGGGGTTCCAC
>CACYHJ010000082.1 GCA_902774165.1 Oscillospiraceae bacterium | reverse complement strand
TCTTCATCAGCTTGCGTATCCATTCGACGAGCAGCCGGAACGGAAGCGCAATCGTCTCCCACGCCTTGCCGAAGAACGCGGCGATCTTGTCGAGCATCCGGCGGAACAGCGAAGGCGCGGCAGTGCGCATCAGCACGAGCGTGATCTCCCCGCCGTCCGTGACGGTGAAGCTTCCTTCCGCATCCTCAATGCCCTCGCCCTTGATCGTATAGGTGTATTCGCCCGCGTTGCAGAGGAACGTACCGTCCGGCTGCACGGGCGTTTCATTGCCGTCGGCGTCGCGCAGCGTGATCGTCAGTCCGTCAAGACTGATCGCCTTGCCCTTGTCATCCGTCAGTTTGAGCGCAGCAGTCAGGAAATCTGTCTTTTGCAGCGCGATTGAGATATCCGGAAGCATCCCCTGCAGAGCGCCGGTGCTTGGCGCGCTGAAACCGGGATCGATCCCCTTGCCGTAAGAAACGGCGCGGTGCCCGCCGGGTGCGCTGCCGAACAGACGCATGGCGATCGCGCCATCGGAAAGCGTATAGACGTCGCCTTCAAAATAGGACGGGATCGTAACGATCAGTTCCTGCCGCTCGGGATTGCCGCTGAAATCATAGACGCCGTAGGCGCCGCCGGGATTCGACGTAAACGCCGTGCCGTCCGTACCGACATAGCGGATCGTGGCGCAGCCGTTGTAGATGCCGGACATCTTTTCGACCGGATTCGTAAGACCGGTAAACCGGATCGTGACCGTGTCCCCCGCGCGGACGTTTTCGTCCGAGACGGTATAGGAAACCTGTCTCGCGGTCAGCACCTGATATGCGGCAAGGCCGTCCTTTTCGACCTTGACGATGTGCCTGCCCGTGGTCAGTCCGCCGACCGTCACGCTGCCGTCGGCGTTCTTCGTCACACCCTCCGAGGTGAACCCTTTGAACGTCATGACGTTTGTGACGACGCTGTGATTGACCGTCACGGTGCAGCCGGATTCCGGCGTGAAAGTATACTCTGCGCCCTCGCCGCCGACGTAGAACAGCGGATCTGTCTCCGCGTCAATCTCATAGCCCACGCCTGTACCGCCGAGCATCATGCCCGTCTCGATCGCGCTGCCGTCCGCATCCACGGAAAAGACCAGCACGCCCGTATTCTCCGGCCAGATCGCGGAGAAGAAACAGCTCTTGCCGGCGTCACCGCTGACGTAAGCCTGAGAGGCATACATCGCGTCGTAGGTCACAAGCACGATCGCCGTGCCCGGTTTGTTCGCGCGGATCGTCGCGACGCAGCTGTTCTGCTTGCCCGGCGTAACGGTCAGCACGTCGCTGGGCCTTCCGTCCATATCCACGACCGCGTAGTGCGTATCCGGCAGCGCGACCTTGGCGTTGTAGATGCTCTCGATCGCCATCCAGTTACGGAACGTGTTCAGTTCAAACGTATCGCCGGTGTGCAGCGGCACGTACCCCTGCTTGTTGCCGCCGAGGTAGATATCCGCCTTGTCATATGTATTGTAACGAAAATCGCGGATGACCGTTTTGGAGTCGAGCGAATCGTTCGCAAGATACAACTGCTGCGCGGTGATCTCGATCGTGTCGGTCGTCAGCGCTGCGGGATCGAAATAATTCCAGAACGTCACGCCGACCGGATTCTGCACGCGATAGAAGAAGTTCGTACCGTTCATGTTGCCTGCCTTCCGCTTCGGAATGCGGAAAACGGTGCGTACGCGGCCGTCTTCGACAGTCGTCTCGACCGGATCAAAGAAACGATAGATGTAGTAGTTTGAGAATGTGCCCGTGCTGACCGTCGATCCGGCCGGCGCAAGGAAGGCGAGCGACAGCCCCTCATAGATCGTCTCCGTAATCGAGCGGTTGAGCTTCGGCGTGTCGGAAACGGTCGACGGGAGATAGTCCGCCGCACGCTCGCCGATCGGCGTGAACGTCACATCCAGCGTGTCGCCGACGAAGAACAGACAGGAGGTAAACCGCGTGCCGTGGTAATCCGCAGCCTTGCCGAATGCGATCCGGCGCGCCTGACCGTCTGCCGACGTCACTTGGACGTCGATCGCATAGTCCTTACCTTCGACCCAGCCGCTGTTGTTCGCATGCAGATCATAGATGCGCTGGACGCGGAATTTGTTCTCCGCGTGCGCGTCGACCGTAAAGGAGATGCCGCCGTTCTTGTCGTTCTCCTCGTCGAAGCCTTCCAGCCAATACGTACCGGCCGCGAGCGAAAGACTGTAAAAGTACTCGTACCCGTCCGCCTCAGGCGCTACGCCGGCGAGCAGATCGCTGCCGAACGGCGCGTCGCCGGCGAGCTTGTACAGCGCGGCGCGGCAGACCTGCGCGTCATGCAGCCCTTCGATCCTGACCTCCGCGCTCTGCGCAGAAGCGACAGGACACAGCGCCAGCGTCAGAAGGAGCGTCAAAAACAAACAAAACATCCTCTTTTTCATAGAAACACTTCCTTTATCGAACTCGTTTTGCACTTTTATAACTTGCGCATGTTTTGGATCTCGTCCGAAATGCGCGAGCCGATCTCGCGCGGGCTTTGCGCATCGGCCTCGCTCTGCGCATAGGAAAACCGCCCGGTGATCTCGCCGTGATCGTCAAAATCCAAAAAAGCGTTCACCTTTTCCCGCCGCACCGACGCACAGACAGAAAGGGTCACGCCCTTGTCCGTGACCGAATATGACTGCACATTCGGGTCGGCATCCAGTATCCCCGCGACGATTGCGGCAAATTCCTTTTGATCGATGCTGTTTTTCATTCGCTTCATCCCTTTCCGCGCCGCAAAGCGCCCAAACAAAAAAGCTCCTTCCGGTCAAGCGGAAAGAGCACAGTGAACACAGGCAAAAGCTGCGGATACGGCACGAAGGAGCAAAGAAGCAAGCTGCGATCCGCATCGCCTGTTTCGGCTGCACTCTTCACGCCAAATCGTGTAAAACCCGAAAAAGATACGGCAGGGTATCTGACTTATGACGAAACGGCATATCGCCGGAAAACGCAAGCGGAGAGCGCATGCGCGGCACGAACCATCTGCGTTTTTCGTCAAATACAGGAATGGCGGTTGCTCCGGACTCGAACCGGATTTCCTCTTACCTCTACTCAGCGTACAACTTTTCAAACCGTATCTTCCGCATATTCAATTGAATAAATCATAGCACATCTGCGGCAAAAATGCAAGCAAAAAATCTTTACCGGATGGTCGGGATCAGCGCTTCGATCTTTTCCATCGGCATGCCGTTGGACGCTCTGAAGCAGTAGGCGTTGTCGTCGGTGATCCAGTAGGCGACGTTGACGAGTTCGCCGTTGCCGCGGAAGTTCACCGTCTGGTCGCCGACCCATTTGACGATCTGCTTGTCATAATGCTCGTAGTCGCCGCTGATGTCTTCCTCGCCCAGTCCCTTGCGGATCATGACCTCGCTGCTGTCCGCAGCGGTGTAGAACACCTGGATCATCTCGTCCTTGACGGCCTGGATCATGACGTCCTCAAAGCCTTCGATCCGATCGGGCACGGCAATGTCGAAGCCCGCGATTTCGGCAGCTTCTTCGAGCGTCGCGCAGTCGACAAACGGATTGCCGAGACCTGCGTTCGATTTCGTCGTCTCCGGCTCCTTGACCGTTTTGCCGCAGCCGGCAGCAGCAATCATCAGCGCAGCGCACAGCAACAGAATCCAAATCTTTTTCATATGCATCCACCTTTTCTTTTCATTTTAATGAACATGTACAGTATACACCGCACGCCCGGAAAAATGAACAAAAAAGCTTAAATAATTCAAGAACAATCTATGAACATTAGGCGAGCGCCTGCCGCAGCACGTCGAGGTTCTCGGTCATCGCGGAGAGATAGGTCACGCCGGACTGCGAATCGGTCAGCGACGCGGACTGCAGGGAATTCATCGTCAGGATCTGCTGATCCTTCGTTGCGGTGTTTTCGCGAATCGTACGGGCAATGTCGCCCCTTGCGCTCTCGATCTGCAGAATCGTGTGCAGCGACAGCTCGTCCACCTTGTCCGCCAGGAAAACAATCGTCTCGAAACTCGCTTCGGACTCTGCGGAGCAGCCCACAAACGCGGCATAGTACGTAAGGCCGTAGTCGTCCGCCATGTAGCGGAACGGGAACCGATCACCGAACAGCAGCGTCTTGACCTTCGCGTTGGCCACAGCGTCCGCATACTGCGCATCGAGCGTCTGCAGCTTCGTAATGTACGCATCGGCGTTTGCCTTGTACAGCGAGGCGTTTTCCGGGTCAATCTGCGACAGCTTTTCCGCAAGCACGCCGCAGATGGTGATTGCATTGCGCAGTGAAAGCCAGACGTGTTCGTCGTATTCCGGACCTTCTTCTTCCTCTTCTTCCTCTTCCTCGCCCTGCATGCCTTCCACGAGTTCTTCCTCTTTGACGGCGTCTCCGAGCGTTTCCATCAGATCGACCGTGACAAGATCCGGTTTTCCGACGCTCCGCAGCGCATCGTCGACCCACGCATCGGAAAGACCGCCTACGTATACGAACAAATCGCTCGCGCCAATCTTGACCAAGTCGTCCGCAGACGGCTGGTAGGAATGTAGATCGACGCCGTTGTCGAGCAGCATCGTAATCTGAGCGTCCTCCGCGCGCGTGCCGAGAATCTCTCGAATCCAGTCAAATTCGGGGAAGATCGTGACGACGATATTCAGCTTTTTATCAGCAGAAGCATCGCCGCTCTGCGTGCCGCCGCATCCGCTCAGCGTCAGGACAAACATCCCCGTCACAAGGCAAAGCGTCAGTATAATGGATAATCCTTTTTTCATTTGAATTCCTCCGTTTCTGAATTTGCGAACCGTTCGCAAATTAGTGTATCACATACCGACGCGCTTGTCAACTCTTTTTTGTCCCTTCAGATCACTTTTCATGGCGCTTCCAAAACGGCGTCGCGCAAAACGCAGATCAAGAACATGTCACGGATATACGAGTCGAACGTCCCGGACACGAGCACTTCGCTGTCCTGCGGCGGCAGATCATCCTGCCCGCTCTTCAGTTCAAATTCGATCCCCTGCGTGCAGCACGCCGTCGCGTCCTGTATGATACATACGCAGCGCGTTTCGCCGGTCGTTTCGTCGGCAAAGGATTGAAACGGACCGCGCATGCGAATGCTTTTTCCGTGATATGATTCGGGATTGTAGATCATCTCATACGCCTGCGCATACATCATCGTGCGCGACAGCGCGGAAAGATCGACGTCCACCGGCGGCAAACCGTCCGGAATCACAAAAGCTGCTGTCGGCACAGCCGTCGTCTCCGTCGTCTCCGTCTGCCCGATGGTTTGCGTTGGTACGGTTTCCGGCTCCGGTTCACGAGCGTCGGTGCAGCTTGTGCAGAGCAGCACACACAACGTGAGCGCGGCACACAGACAGCGTTTTGCAAGCTGCTTAAATCTGCCGCCGGACGCATCTTTCCGCCTCTTTGTCGACAGACTGTCATCCCGCTGCTTCCATCCCTGCATAGGTGTACCTCCTATCGTTTCCTTTTGTATACCAAAGCCGCCGTACACTTCTCAGTATACGGCGGCAGAACGCTATTGGTTTTTGATTGAACGGATCAGATGACGCCGCGCTGATCGACTGTGAACAGCTTCAGTCCGGCGCGCTGCAGAGCACGGGCATCCAGCGTATCGACCCATCCGTCGCCGTCCGCATCCGCGGCTCTGTACGCGAAATCGGTCAGATAAGAGGGCGGAAGCTTCTGCGCGCAGTAGGCGTAGACGATGTTGGCGTCGGTCGCATCTGCGTAACTGTCGCCGTCCACGTCGCCGAAGACGATGATGGTGTACTTCTGGTTTTCGATCACGTTGCCGTCTTCGTCCTCAAGGAAGATTTCTGTGCCGGTACCGGAACCGTTGGGCGTGTAGTTGTAGTTGACGAAACCGCTGCCAAGGTTGGTGACATAGCTGAAGTATGTTCTCAAGCCTTCTGCCACGCCCCAGATCGTCCAGTCGGTCTTGTCAAGGACGGTCGTCTTGTTGGCGACTTTAATCAACTGCGGATAGTTGATCAGACCGCCAATCGCAGCTTCCAGAGCCGCAGCCGCCTCGTCGATGATATCCTGATCGGAGGCGTCGTAACCCATGTCGACCTTGATTGCCTTTTTGTACTCGATCTCCAGGTTGGAAAGCGTCTGCTCTGTGTACAGGCCGGGATCGGACTTGCCCGCGTTCAGTTCGGACAGCGCCAAACTGATCAGACGGATCAGCACGCTGTAATCCGCTTCGCCGCCCATGAACTTGAGGTTTTTCTGCGCCTGAATCAGAAGTCTGCGCGCTGCCGTGATCTTGGACTGGCGAAGATTGCCGTCGTCGAGCAGGTATTCGCTGTAAACCCTCTGTGCGAACTCGACCGCTTTCTGATACGCGGTCCATGTACGCAGCGTGAAGTCCTCGGAGTTAAACTTGGAGCCGTGCGCTGTCGCACTGCCGCGCGCACCGTAGCCGAACTTGCCCTTGGCGTTCTGCAGCTCCTCGTACAGACGATCGATCACCGGATCACGCAGGGACAGACGGCCGAAGTAGTACTCCAATCTGTACGTCAGGTTGTCGATGTCCTCCTGATACTGGGCGTAATTGGGGGTCTCCATATTGACCTCATTGTCATACATCTCGATCAGCGTCTGGGCTTCTCTGTAGGTCTCTCTGTAGTTGTAGAACCGGTACAGAGGATCGAAGTCCTCGCCGCCGAAGAAGAAGTAGTTGGGATCGGTCATCATGTCCGCTTCCAGCACGTTGCTCGGACGCTGCGCCTCCATGAGCTGACGCAAATAATCGATCGAGGAATAATTGATCGGATTGCCGTGCTCATCGGTGGAGACCGGCGGATAGATGTCGTAGTTGTGCTTATCGACGCGGACGCCGTCCATATCAGCCAGGATCTCAGCGACCAGCGGAAGCGCGGAACGAAGAATCGCCTGGCCGTATTCGGGCAGCCACTGGCAAAGATTCTCCGCAATGATGCGCAGGTTCGTCTTGGAATCATCGCCGTACTTATGGTCTCTGTCGACGATGTCCTCGAGCTTGGTGATGCTCGTACCGCCGAAGATACGGTCTGTCTGCTGGAACATGCCGTTGAGCAGTCTCTTAAGCAGAGTCAGGATAAAGTTGATGACGTTCTGATTCAGCTCGCCGGCAGGGTTCATCTTGAAGACTTCGAGGAATCTGCTCAGGCTGTTCAGGTTGAGGCTGACCAGCGGGTAAAGGAGATTCTCGATCAGCACCTTGCGCGTCACGGTGCCCGTGTAGGTCGTCACTCCGTTGGAAACGGTCTTGAAGGACGTGCCAAAGTTGGCAGGCAGCCAGTTGATGTTCAGGACGTTGTCCCAAAGCAGCGCGTCAAGATTCTTCCAAACGACCATGTCTCTGATGTCGGGCTGGGTGGTCAGGTTGAGATTGTCTGTACGCACAAGACCGCCCCACTGGTTGACTGCCCAGATGAAGATCCACTGCATCGTCTCGTCGAAGTTCAGACCCTGCGGGATCTCCATGGTGGTTTTGGCGTTCAGGTAGTAGTACAGGTAGTCGGCAAGGATTGTGAATGCCGCAGGCTCCTTGTAGACCGTCACACGACCGGTCGCAGCATCCTTCTCGATGACTTCCTTCTGTCCCGGGTTCAACTGCGCGCTCTCGGGGCCTTCGTCGTCGATGTAGTTCTGGATCATGCCGTAGTAATCCTTCTGCGGCATCTTATCCAGCATGACGTTGATCAGCGCATACGTCACCAGACCGTAACCGTCGATCGGGATGTATTCGACGCTGCCGTCGTCCTGGCGGGAGGGCATCTTCAGCGGGATGTCCATATAGTCGACCATTGACAGAAGCAGAGTACGGCCGATGTACGCCAGCATCTCCGGATTGGACAGGCCCTGCAGCTCTTCGGTGGTCAGCATATCCACCGTATCGAAGGAGCCGAGCGTACCCATCAGGGAGTGCGCCGTTTCCATTAACTGGTTAATCAGCGCTTCGTAGTTGTCGCCGATGTAGATTCCGTCGTCTTCGACCTTGATGAAGTTGTGCAGCGTACCGTTCTTGAAATCAAGCAGGTCGTCGACCATCTCCTGCACGACGACGTCCTTCGGGCGCGGATTGCCGCTTTCGTCCGTATCGTTAATGGTCATGCCCAGGATACCGCTCAGGATGGGCCAGATCATCTCGTTGTCTGCGAGCAGATCGGTCAACATGGGTCTGACATAGTCGTTGATCGCCGTACGCAGCACCTTGCGCAGAAGCTCATAGATCGTGATGTTGTTCAGGTTGAAGTTGGCGCCCAGTTCGGTCTGCAGACTCGGGAGGAGAGCCTGGATCTTTTCGCTGGACAGCAGGTCGCTGACATAGTAGTTGACCATTTGATCCAGCGTGCTGGAATCCGCGTTGACGATCGGCTTTCCGTCCGAGCCCTTCGGAAGCTCATCAGAGTTGGGGAACAGCGCGTTGTACGCCGCTTCCTTGATCTTCTGATGGATGTTGCCGACCGTCTCGTTGACGTCGATGAAGTAGGACGCGATACCGCCGTTGTCCCACTGTCCGTCAATGATCTTGCCGATCAGGTTCTTGTTGGTGCGCAGGAAACGGAACAGCACCAGAACCACGTCAAGGTCGGTGTTGGAGGGAGACGTACGCGTCGGACAGTTGTGCTGGATGTCGTTGATCTTGATCCGCTGCAGGTCTTCTTCTCTCAGTTCTTCATCTGAGAGCTGTTCTGTAGTCTTC
>CACYHJ010000081.1 GCA_902774165.1 Oscillospiraceae bacterium | reverse complement strand
TCTGTGCAACTTGGTGAAAACCGAGATAAACCGCGCCCTTTTAATCGTAATCCGGCTCAGATTTCAACACCTCGGGACTCGGGTCTCGGTACTCGGGACGTTAAATCAGAATTTAACGTCCGCATACAACGGGAAGTGGTCGGAAACAAATCTGCCGTCGACGCCGTCGGTCACCACGCGGAACGTGTCCACCGTAATTCCCGCGGAACAGAGGATATAATCCAGCTTGAGATCCGGCCAGCTTTCGGGCGTACACTCGTGGTACGTGCCGCGCCCGGCGCTGTCCGCCGCCGAATACCGCGCGTCGGACAGCAGCGCGGTCATGGTATTGTAAGCCGCGCCGCCCTCGCCGGTGTTCATGTCTGCGGTAAAAACGACGGGGAGATCCGCAAAATTCTCCCGGATAAAATCGGCGATCAGCTTTGCGCCGAAGACCCGCGCGTCCTCTGAAACGTGGTCAAGATGCGTGTTCACGTGGACGTAAACCCTGCCTCCCTCACGCTCCCGCAGCTTTGCCCAGGTGCAGACGCGCCGGCAGCCGGCGCCGGGACCGAAGGAGGGCTTGTCGGGCGTTTCGCTCAGCCAGAAATCGCCGTGGTCGACCAGCTCGAATTTCTCTTTAAGATAAAAGACGGGGCTTGCCTCGCCGATGCCGAAGGTCGACAGGCCGTTGTCCCGCGCCACGCCGACGCAGCCGTATTCCGGCAGACCCGCTTTGATTGCCAGCATCCAGTCCGGCGACGCTTCCTGCAGGCCGAAGGAGTCCGGCGCGATCTTCTGAATCTGTTTGACCACGAGCGGGCGGCGCGCGGTCGCCGAAACGCCGTTATTGTCCGCGACGCGCACGTTGAACGACAGGATGCGCAGCGCGTCCGGAGCCTTTTCGGTCACGCCCACAACGTCGAATTCATGACCCTCGGTCGTATCCGCCCAATGGATCATTCCGGACGTGGAAACGGCTGAGATCAGAGAAAGGAAAATTGCGATAATACGATAAAACAATGCTGTCATATAAATCACCTTCCGCTGTTCATCATACCATAAGAGATATAAAAATGCAAGCAGCGCAGCCCTTCGTTCTGATTTTGATTGACAAAAAAAACCGCCGGGCGGTATAATACAGAAAAAGATGGAACGGAGGATCACAAAATGAAAAAACTGCTGCTGATCGGCGACTCGATCCGCATGAATTACGACCGCTACGTCCGGCAGGCGCTGGAGGGGCAGGTTCAGGTGCTCACCCCGGACGAAAACGCCTGCTTCGCCGCCTACACCTATTACGCCATCGGTGACTGGGAGCACAGACTCCGTTTCGGCGAGGACGTGGACCTGATCCACTGGAACGTGGGGCTGCACGACGTGATCCGGTTCCACTACGACGAGCCCATGACGCCGCCGGAGATCTACGGCTACTACCTCGGGCGCATCATCCACCGGCTGAAGGACGTTTATCCCCGCGCGCAGCAAATTTTCGCCCTGTCCACCCCCGGGCGCGACGAAAAATACGTGCTGCCGTGGATCGTGCGCAAGAATAAGGACATCGATGAGATCAACCGGGTCGCCCTCGGGGTGATGGCACAGAACGGCGTGCCGGTCAACGACCTGGCCTCGGTGGTGCGGCAATACGACCCGGACGAGATTTACGCCGACGCGACCCATTACAACTACACCGGCGCGGTGATTCTCGCGAAGGCCGTGCTGGAAAAGGTCTGCCCGACGCTGGGCGTGACGCCGGATCTGTCGAACATCCACCCGGAGGATGAGACCCGGTCTGACCTCAGACAATAAGAACATACCTTCGGCGTATCACCTCCCAGCTCCGATCTTGGGGGCGAAAGATGTTTCTTGTTGTATGCAACCTGCTCACAACGCGAGTAGTCTCCGGTACAATAAAAAAGGAGACCGGCAGGCGCCGTCTCCCGATTCATCCCTCGCTGTCGAAACAATCGGCGGAAAGCTCCGCCACGTCGTCCAGCGGGATGCGTTCTCCCCCGTCCGTGACGATCCGCCGGTCCTGCGGGTCGTAGCTGACGATTTTTGCCTGCGTCTCAACGTAAGCGCCGCCCTCTTTGCGGCTGTCCCGGACAAACCGGACGATGCGCGCCTCCGGCGGCTCCCGCATCTGCAGAAGCACGCCCAGCCGCCTGCCGATCTCCTCCTTGGCGCTCTCGTCCAGCTCGACTCGGTCCGAAGTCTGCCGCGCCGCCTCGTCGATCAGGTCCTCATACCCGGTCAGCGCCGCGAAGGGACTGAACTGCGCCGCCCGGTTCTGCAGCGTCATCCGCGGCCGCGCCGGGTCGACGTAATGGGGGTGATCAATGATATCCCCGTATTGTTTCAAAACCTCGGGATCCATACTTCCGCCGCCTTTCCTGCCGATTGCTTTTCCCGTCTTACCGACTACTTCCGATGCCCTCCGACCTGCTCGTTCCGCTCCGTCGCGGTGGCGCCCTGCTGCATGTTCAGCCCCTTGATCACCGCGTTTTTGCCGAATTTATCCCGCAGGGCGATCAGGGTCTGCTGCATCCGGCGCTCCTTTTCCAGCGCAGCGTCCTCCGCTTCCTGTTCCGGCGCACCGGAAGCCGGCGCGTCGAACAGGCTCACCTGCGCCGGCGCGTCCGCCGTCGCCGCCTCAGCCGCGGGCAGCACGTGGGTCACCGCAAGATTGAACCGGCGGACCGTCAGATTTTTGTCCACGATGCGGTCGTAGATCTCGCAGACCGCCCGGGAAATGCGCTCGGAGGAGGAGAGATGCCTGCCGAGATTGCAGGAGCCGTGCACGCGCTGCGGCGCCTGTCTGCCGTAATAATCCGCCTTGACGGGGCCGTCGTACTCCGCCGCCCGATCCGGGTCGGACAGGTTGGAAGCGTCATAATTCACGTCCAGCACCACCTGATCGGCGACAAGGCCCTTGCGCACCAGATCCTCCGCCAGCAGATCCGCCATCTCCCGCACCACGATCCGCCCTTCTTCGGCGGTATAGGGACGGGGCAGCACCTGCCCGGAGCTCAGACTTTTCGATTCCGGCGTATACGCCTTGCAGTCGGCGATGCGGGTGGGCTCCCAGCCCCAGGCATGGTCGATCAGCAGCTCCGCGTTGACGCCGAACAGCCGGTACAGCAGGTCGGCGTTGTAAAAACCGTTCTTCCCCTCGCTGCAGCGGGCGACGTCGCCCATGGTGAACATACCGTTCTGCTCCAGCTTTTTCGCGATGCCGCGCCCCACCCGCCAGAAGTCCGTCAGAGGCCGGTGGCACCAGAGATTTTCCCTGTATGAGCGCTCATCCAGTTCTGCGATTCGCACCCCGTCCCGGTCGGCAGGCATTTTTTTTGCCATGACGTCCATGGCGATTTTGGCAAGATACAGATTGGTTCCGATGCCGGCGGTGGCGGTGATGCGGGTCTCCCGCAAAACCTCGCGGATCAGCGTCACGGCAAATTCGTGCGCGGTCTGCCGGCGGGCGTGCAGATAGGGCGTCGCGTCAATGAACACCTCGTCGATGGAATACACTAAAAGATCGTCCATGGAGACGTGCCGCAGATAGATCTCCACGATCTTCCGGCTTTGCTCCATATAATGCGCCATGCGGGGCGTCGCCGTGACGAAATCCAGCGACAGCGACGGGTCCGCCGCCAGCGCCGCCGCGGAGACGGAGGCGCCGGAAAACTGTCCGCCCGGCGCGCGCTTCCGGCGTTCCCGGTTGACCTCGGCGACGCGCTGCTTCGCCTCGAACAGGCGCGGCCTGCCCGGCACGCCGAAGGCCTTGAGCGCGGGCGACACCGCCAGGCAGATCGTCTTGTCCGTCCGGCTCTCATCCGCCACCACAAGGTTGACGTCCATGGGATCAAAGCCCCGGTCGGCGCACTCGACAGAGGCGTAAAAGGATTTCAGGTCAATCGCGATATACTGTTTTTCCGCCATCGGCGCGCCTCCTTTCTCCGTCTGCTTCCGTCCCGGTCGGCTTTTGTCCGGCTGACACTATCATAGCACAGATCGCCGCCCGATTGCAAGCCGCATCCTTGAACCGTCGGGAAATAGTGAAATATCTATGAATATATTGTTAATTTTTATCTATCAAAAACCGTTCAGTCCCTGCTGCGCGACCGCTCACGCGGGTTTCTGTTTTTTTGAATTGACAATATCAATATGATATTATACTATAAAAATATCATTTACGGCGCGCGCCTCCCGAAAATCGCGGCTGCGCCGCCGACAGAATCCGGAGGTATCATCATGTCAAAACAACTCAAGCCGTTTTTCCTCGTATTTACGATCCTCGGCGGCATCGCCTTTGCCGTCTTTCTTGCGGTCGGGATTTTCGTCACCCCCTTCGCGCTGATCGGCTGCGCGTTGGGCGCGATCTTCCTTGCGGTGGGAATAATCCCGCTGGCGGTTATTTCCCGCAAGGCGAAGGCCCGCGAGGCGCTGATTGCCGACGGCTACCGCATTGACGCGGTGATTCGCAATATCGAGGTAAACAACGCGGTCACCGTCAACATGCAGAACCCCTATCGCATTGTCTGCGAGGGCAGGGATCAGACCGGCGCTGAGCGGGTATTTGTCAGCGAAAATATCCTGCAGCGGCTGCCGTCCACCCTCGAGGGAGAAGCCGTCACGGTGTACGTGTCCCGGCAGGACCCGCAGCAGTATTACGTCGACGTCCGGCGGTTTGTCGGATAAAAATATTCATTCAGGAGGATTCACCATGAAGAAAAAAAGAACGCTTGTGATCTCCGCCGCGCTTGCGCTGCTGATGTTCGTTTCGACGGCGCTCAGCGGCTGCGGCAAAGGCGGAAACACCGACACGCCCCCCGCGGACGGGTCGCCGACTCAGGACGTGACGCAGGACGCGCGGGAGGAAGAGCCGGAAGAGACAGAACAGACGGAAGAGAAACCCCTGGAGCCGTTTGATATGAGCAATGCGGGGTTCAGCGTGGAAAAGATCGGCTCAATTGACCACAGCATCATACAGGGAAGCTACGGGGTCTATTACAAAAACGACGCCGACCTTTACGGTGTCATGACGCTTGACGGAAAAAAGGATACCGGTGCTATATATACGCACATAAGACCTAAAGGCACTTATTTCATTGCTTACACAGACCGGGCGAACGATAAGAAAGATTTTGACGGCCTGAATTCCGCCGTTCTGCTTGATACGGAAGGGAATGCCGTCATATCCGATCATTATGCCACGTTTGACGTCATCGGCGACCGCTTTGTACAGGCGATTGAGGTAACCTCATTAACGGATTCCAAGGACGACGCGCTTTTCGCCGTAACCGACCGTCAGTTTGCGATCTTCGCAAGCGATGACGATACGCTCTATTCCGGCAAGTGGTATATCTATGATATGAAAACCGGGAAAAAACTGGACGGCGTCACCGGAACGAATCGTTATGTTCAGCATCAATACGGCGACGTTATGGAATGTGTTCTGGATGACAGAACCACGGTCAGAATCACTGCAGACGGCAATGAAATCCCCAAAGGCGCTACCATTCTTAAAGACGGTTGTTATGTCCTAAAGGCCGATGAAAAGTACACCGTTTACACATCGAGCGGCAAAGAGCTTTTCACCTACAAAAAGGATGATTTCAGCATTTTGAGCGGACACGACACGATCGGACAATATTTCGTCGGCAATAAAAACATAGACGGCTCTTTAAAATACTTTCTTGTCGACCATTCCGGGCAGATCGCCTCCGCTCAATTCGACCACAACATTACTGCCGTCGGACCGTTTCTCACATCAGGGAATAATTTCTACGATTACGACGGTAAGAAAATCACCGATTTCGATGAGGACAAGGATTTACATTGGAATTATGACGGATTCCGCCGTTTAGGGGTTATCATCTGGAGCGATGATGAAATCCAGGCGATCGGAAACGACGGAGCGGACATTTTCAAAATACCGGTCACCGACGATGTGAGCGTTGACCAAAACGGTCAATATGTGATCAAACGCGATAAGTCTTATTATAGCTGGAAAGATAAAGATTTCACCATCAGCGGTTCCCCGATCGGCGGCGGTCTGGTCGTAACAAGAGCCACTGACAATAAAGACCTGATTGATACCGTGACGGGCGAGACCGTTCTCACCGGCTACGATGACTACGAAATCTACGGCAATTTCGTCGACGGCTATTATATCTACGCAAAAATTTCATATCAAGAATATGATATTTACCGTGTAGAATTATGATAATGATTATAAGCCCGAATGCGGCGGGAACGCATGTCGCATCACTCAATTTCACTGAAAACCTGTTCGACGCCGTGACGGGCGAGGCTATCCTTTCCGGATACAGCAGATACGACGTCCAGGGCGATCTCAGCACCGGTCTGTACGTCTACGCAAAAAGCGATGATTCGTGCGACGTTTACCTGCTGAAATAATTGCACCGCATAAGAAAACGCACCCGGCGTTCCGCCCTTCGGCGGAGCGCCGGTTTTTTCGTCGGTTCGACGGAGGAAATCCTCCGACCGGATTCCTTTCCCTTATTTTCTCCCCCGCGCCGCCGGGGGATCATTCAGCGCATCGTAAAAATCATAAATCGAATGCCCGATCGCCTCTTCGATCCGCGCCTTCTGGGCGATCGCGGCGGCCCTGTGGGCGCCGGATTTCGCGTGGGTCCCCTTGCGGGCTTCGATATCGTCGATGCGCGCCTCCAGCGTCGTGCCGCCGGTGTGCAGGCAGAGCAGGTCGCAGGTCTGGATGATGCGGTCATAATCCGTGTTCTGATGGGCTTCCACAAACGAGCGCACCTCATCGTACCCTTTGCTTTCGGGAGAGAGCAGCCTGCCGCAGGTGTATTCCATATCGTTGTTCAGGAACGAGTGGGTCAGGCAGATGAAGGCGTATTCCTCATACCCCTTTTCCTTCAGGAACCGGTACCCCGCGTACGCGTGGTTGTCCGAATCGACCTTGCGGCCGATATCATGAAGATAGCCCAGCGCCGCCGCGTACTCGGGGTCCAGCCCCATCTCCCGGGCGATCATGCCGGCAAGATTCCCCACATACCGGCAGTGGGTGACGTAGCCGATTGTCTCGGGAGCGTCCAGCCCCTCGGTCAGAAGATTGTACGCCTGTTCTCTTGTCAGTTTCATTTTTTCAGATCCCTCTTTTGTTTTAACAATGCACCGCCGCGTCTGTCCGATTTGCTTGTCGGTTCCGTCTGACATTATAACATATCCGCAATACAGACGCAAGGGATGGATTTGCCGCAAGCGGCAAAAGTGATGTCGTTCCTCGGGTTCTCAGAGATGTGACGGACCCCGCTCGCGTGCAGATGGCGCACATCACACCGGAAAGGCAAATCACTTGCGAATCAGACATCACGTTCCGCGGAAGCAAAACACATCGTTCAAAAAATGGCACCCCCTGCGGGAATGTGTCCGGCGCTGCCCGCGCCTATCGCCTCGCTCCGCTCGTTGCCCCGTCGGCGGGGTTGTTGCATTAAGATGCAGAAGGCGTTTTCTTCGTCCGCCAGGCGTACGAGGTACGTCAAGGACGAAAAAACGTCTGAAAAAGAACTAGAATCAGGCGCGAAGCGCATCCTTGTTCTTTTTATCCTGATCCACAACGAATCAGACAAGAATTTCAGGTTGTGATTCCTCCATGGTCCCATTCTTTTTTGATCTGCGCTTAATGCGACAGCCCCTTCCGCTGCGCTTCGCTTGCTCCCTCCTTGTTCGATTCCCGGGGGCTGCAACAGAAAAACCGTCGCCTGCGGCAACGGTTTTTCTGGCACCCCCTGCGGGAATCGAACCCACAACTAACCCTTAGGAGGGGTTTATTATATCCATTTAACTAAGGAGGCTTCTCGTTATTCGAATGAAACATGCGCCGATTGCAGGCGCATGTTCCGATCCGTTGTTATCAGCCGACAGATTCGATGGGGACCGCTGCGTCGTCTGCAAACCTGACGCGCTGGATCCGGGCGCCGATCGCGGTCAGCTTTTCGGTCACATGCTCATAGCCGCGCTCGATCAGATGAATGTTCTCGATCTCGGTAGTGCCCTTCGCGATCAGACCGGCGATCAGCATCGCCGCGCCGGCGCGAAGATCGTCCGCCCGCACGGGCGCGCCTTTCAACTGAGATACGCCTTCAATGATCGCCGCCTTGCCCTCCACATGGATCGAAGCGCCCATGCGCAGCAGCTGCTCGACGTAGCGGAACCGGTTATCCCAGATGCTCTCGGAGACGATGCTCGTGCCCTCGCAAACGGAGAGCAGCGTGGAGATCTGCGGCTGCATATCCGTCGGGAAGCCGGGATGCGGCATGGTTTTGACGTTGCACTTCGTAAGTCTGCCGTCAGACGCCACCCGCACGCTGTCCTCAAACTCCTCCACCGTCGCGCCGCACTCGACGAGCTTCGCAGTGATGGATTCAAGGTGCTTCGGGATCACGTTTCTGATCATGACGTCACCGCCCGCGGCAGCCGCCATGACCATATAGGTGCCCGCCTCGATCTGGTCGGGAATGATGGAATAATCGCAGCCATGCAGTTTTTTCACGCCGCGGATCTTGATGGTATCGGTACCGGCGCCGCGAACATCCGCGCCCATCAGGTTCAGGAAGTTCGCAAGATCGACGATATGCGGCTCCTTCGCCGCGTTTTCGATCACGGTCTGCCCCTCGGCAAGCACCGACGCGAGCATGTCGTTCATGGTGGCGCCCACCGTGACGACGTCG
>CACYHJ010000080.1 GCA_902774165.1 Oscillospiraceae bacterium | reverse complement strand
AATAACGGATAACATGGATTCAGAGTGGATCTGTTTTATGCATTTTGCATAAAATTTACAGCATTTTTGTTTATAGCAACCTGCATACGGAGGGTTATTTATGAATTACAGACTTTCAAAGGCCAAAACGAAGGAACTGATCGAGACAAAGCTCTCGCATTTCTTCGGCGTTTCCCCCGAAAACGCGAATTTCGACCATTTCTACCGCGCGGTCGCGATGATCTGCAACGACATGATGACGGAGGGCAGGCGCAGCTTCTCCGCCGCGGCGGACAAAGCCGGCGCGAAGCGGGTCTATTACCTCTCGCTGGAATTCCTGATGGGACGTTCCCTCAAGAATACGCTTTACAACCTGAATTTATCCAAAACCTTTGCCTCGGCGCTGAAGGATTACGGCGTCAACCTCGACCGGCTGTACGACTGCGAGCCGGACGCGGGCCTGGGCAACGGCGGCCTGGGGCGTCTGGCGGCATGCTATCTTGACGCGATGGCGACGCAGGGCGTACACGGCAGAGGCTATTCGATCCTTTATGAATACGGCATTTTCAAGCAGAAGATCGTGGACGGGCAGCAGATCGAGCTGCCGGACAACTGGCTTCCCGGCGGCAGCGTATGGCTGACCGCGAAGGAGGAAAGCGCCGTGGACGTGAGCATCGGCGGCAGGATCGTCGAACGCTGGGACGGCGGCAGATACAGCGCCGAAACCGTGGACGCCACCGTGATCCGCGCGGTGCCCTGCGACATGTTCGTCGCCGGCAAGGACGGCAAGGGCGTCAGCCTGCTGCGCCTGTGGTCGGCAAAAGGCCTTGCCTTCGACCTGAACGCGATGATCGTGGGCGATCTGCTGAAGGCCTCCGAGGCCAACGCCATGGCGGAGATGATCAGCAAGGTCCTCTACCCCGCCGACAACCACCCGGAGGGCAAGAGCCTGCGGCTCAAGCAGCAGTATTTCCTCGTCTCCGCTTCGGTGCAGGACATCATCCGGCACCATCTGCACCTGTTCGGCACCCTCGACAACCTGCCGGAGAAAAACACGATCCACATCAACGATACCCATCCCACCCTGTGCATCCCGGAAATGATGCGCATTATGATGGACGAGTGCGGCTACGGCTGGGACGAGGCGTGGAGCATTGTCACCAAAACCGTGGCGTATACGAACCACACGGTCATGAGCGAGGCGCTGGAGTGCTGGACGGAGGATCTGGTCCGCTCGCTGCTGCCGCGCATCTATCAGATCATCAAGGAGATCGACAACCGTTACAGAGCCTTTGTGTGGAGCTGCACCGGCGACGCGGCATACGTGGAGCGCACGGCGGTGATCTCCGGCGGGTCGGTCCGGATGGCGAACCTCTGCTGCGCCGCCTGTTACAGCGTGAACGGCGTTTCGGCGCTGCACAGCCAGATCCTGAAGGATTCCGTATTCAACGATTACTACCGGCTGACCCCCGCGAAGTTCACCAACGTCACCAACGGCATCGCCCACCGCCGCTGGCTGTGCCAGGCGAACCCGGAGCTGACGCAGCTGATCACCGACAGCATCGGCGGCGGCTTCGTATACAACGCGTCGGAGCTCAAAAATCTTGAAAAATTCGCCGAGGATCCGGCGTTCCTGCAGCAGCTCGAGCTGATCAAGCTGCACAACAAAGAGCGCACCGCGAAATATATCAAGCGCGTCTCCGGCGTCTCGCTCGACCCGGCGAGCATCTTCGACATTCAGGTCAAGCGCCTGCACGAATACAAGCGCCAGCAGCTGAACGTGCTGCAGATCGTCGCGAAGTATCTGGAGATCAAAAACAACCCCAACGGGAACTATACGCCCCACACCTATATTTTCGGCGCGAAGGCCGCGGCGAGCTACGCGCTGGCGAAGGAGATCATTCACCTGATCTGCACCCTGTCGGATATGATCAACGCCGACCCGGTCGTGAGTCAGTATCTCAAGGTCTACTTCTTTGAGAACTACTGCGTCACCGCGGCGGAGCTGCTGATGCCCTCTGCGGAGATCAGCGAGCAGATTTCGCTGGCAGGCACCGAAGCCAGCGGCACCGGCAACATGAAATTCATGATCAACGGCGCGCTGACGCTGGGCACCATGGACGGCGCGAACATCGAGATCTTTGAGAACGTGGGCGCGGACAATATCCTGATCTTCGGCATGAACACCGAGGAAGTCAACGCCCGCAAACGCGCCGGCTACAACCCGCGGGACTATTACGTCAACAATCCGGAGCTCAAGGCAGCGCTGGATTTCATCGAGCGCGGCGGCGTGAACGGGCAGCAGTTCCCGCTGCTGATCAACGCCCTGCTGAACGGCGACCGGTATATGACCCTCGCGGATTTCGCGGATTACCGCGCGGCTCAGAAGAACGTCGAGACGATTTACGGCGACCGGGACCGCTGGAACCGCATGAGCCTTGCGAACATCGCCAATTCGGGCATGTTCGCCGCCGACCGGGCGATCATGGATTACGCCACGAATATCTGGCATACCGAGACGGTGAAGCGGTAAAGAGCCGCCGCGCAGAAGACGGGAAATCAGGACAAGCCGCCCCGGGACCGGGCCGGATCCGGCGTTTTCCGGCTTGTCGTCCCCGACGGGCGGGACGAGAGAAGAAAACGTCTTCTGAAATCTTAAGGTTTTGAGTAAAATGTGTCAACCAATATTGACAATATCACATATCGTGTATTATAATACCAAAAAAAGGAGGTTTTGTTTTATGACAAACAGAAGAATCATCGGGATCATCATTCTCATTGCCGCATTAGTCGGAATTTTTTATTCGGGCATAATTATCATTGATGACTGGGAAAGCTTTAATCGCAACTATCACTCTGCTTATCAGGAAAGAATTATCGGCATTCTTGTTATTTCAATTGTTGTCTTTATTATCGGACTGATAGTAACTCTCGCAGGAAAGAAAAAAAGAAAAGAGCTACAAGCCAATTCCGTGAATAATCCTTCACAAAACTATCTGCAACAGTTTTATCCTCAGCAGCATCCCGGATATACTGGTAATTCGATACCGAGCATTCGCTGTGAAAAATGCGGTTGGACAATGCCTGCAGGGTTTTCTCTTCCGCGGTTCTGCCCCACATGCGGCAATCCTTTCTCCCAAAATCAACAGCAGTAAAAACAACTATTAGCAGCAACAGTCCCGTGTTTTCCGAACATGAATATCGGCTTTTTCGCAGAAAGCCGGATTCTGAATCCTGCCTTGTTACGCTCTTCTGCTTGCGCAGGAAAAGCGTAACGCGTAACAAGCTTCCGCGTTAAGAAAGATTCCGGGGTTGCCGCTTTTGCGGCAACCCCGGAATTCTTTTACCGTATCCGGCGGTGACTATTGTATTTCAAACCAATCTTCTCTGTCCTGAGAAAATCTTTCCGGGAAGAATCTGACCGTTCGCCCGATCAGGCTTTCTGCGTCCTCGCGTTGAATCCGCGCGGCATATCGGAGGATCCGTCTCGCGTCCGAGGCCTTGACCTTGCCGTCGCCGTCAACGTCGGCAAGAACGGATTGCATTCCGGTCGGCGTATCCAGCCGTGCCGAAAAACGAAGCGCCTTGCGCGCGTCCCCCGCCTTGATTTTACCGTCTCCATCCACGTCGCCGATCAGGCAATCCTGCGCCGGTTCCGAAACGGGAGGCTGCGTTGCGGGCGGTTCGGTTGTCGAAGGCTCCGCAGATTCAAACTTTGCGACAAGCGTCATATCCCCGGCGGGACGGAACCGGTATTCCGCTTCTTTTGAAATCAGCGCGCCGTCCTGATACCAGCCGAGAAAAACTGCCGCATCCTGCGGTTCGGCGTACACGGTCACGTAATCGCCCGCCGGGACCGTGAGGCTTTCACAGACGGAACCGTCGCCCTCCGCGCTCAGCTCCACGCTGTACTTCGGCAGTTCCTCCGCGCCGAACGCCGCGTCCGGCGTGATATGCCCGCCGTTTTCATCCGCAAGAACGATCTTCTGAGCCGAAGGCGCCTCCGGATCATACGCCGCCTCGTAGGTCTTCCCTTCCTCAAGGGGGACGTCAAAGAAGCAGACGCGGTCGATCTCCGTACCGTCCCCGTCAATCGTAACCGTGTTGAGATCCATTGTTCCCTTGTCGTTGCCGATCAGGCGCACGTCGTAATCGCCGTTTCCGGGCAGCCAGTATGTCTTTTCGTCGCCCTCGACGGTCATCACGACGGAATCCTCTCTTGCGGCGATCTCCTCGTCCACGACGTTATCTCTGATCCTTCCGACGAGCTCACCCGTCGCCTTGTCGTAGATCTCGATATCCACAGGGCAGTTGACCGAGCCAAGATATCCGCTTCGCGGGGCAGTCAACTCCGCTTTGGTCATACTGCACATATACGCGCAATAGGTCTCGCAACTGTGCGCTTTCGCAAAATACTCGTCGGAAAGATCCAGATTGACCATTTGCGCCACGGCGCCGATCCCCTGATTTCCGACAAAATAGTTGGTGACACTGAATATAACGGGGCTGGTTATAAAGTATTCGGTCGGCTGCGATGCAAATGTCGAAATAAGAAGCGCTCCCGCGTTTGCCTTCGCAACGCCTGTTTCGGCAAGGAAAGCGCAAAGGGATTTTTTGAAATAATCCTGCATGGAGATCGGTGTTTTTTTCAGTTTCAGAATCGGCAAGTTAAAAAGATAGATCGACGGGATCGCAACCGTCATTTTCTCCAGCAGCTCCCATGTGGCGACTTCACCAAGCGGGAACGGACTGTAAGTTTTTCCCGTCTTAAACTTTGAATAATAGGATCTCATGTTTGTCAGGTACCGAGTGTATTCCCCGCCTCCGCCGGAATTGGTCTTGCTGGGCAGCGTATAGGTCACGCCGTATCTGCCGTAACCCCACGGCGCGGGCAGGCATTTCGTTACAAAATCCTCCGGATTGACGATATTGAAGATCCTTTTGTAGTCCGGATCATTTCTGTCCTTTCGTCTGGTGGAGTTCGGCGTGGCAAAAGCGTATGTATAAATATGTTCCTTCGCCGCCCATTTTTGTTCTTTGATCAGCCGCGCTGCGACAAGATTTGCGGTCGCCGCGCCGCGGCTGTGTCCCGTAATCAGGATTATCATGGGATTATTATTGGCGGCAAGTTCATGATTTCTGATGTAACCGTTCAGCCGCCCGTACATATAGTCCGCGGCGTTCTGAAATCCCTGATGCGTTTCCCCGGTTCCGGGCGCAAAATTCGAATACCACTGTTTTTTATAGGAGCCGATAAAGCCCGTAAAAAGCAGCGTATAGCTTTGCCCGCCGACCGTAATCTTTCGATGAGCGATAAAATTATTGACCTTCTCCTGCTCCGCCATGCTCTCAATACTGATGCCGAACATGCCGATCGCGCGAAGAGCCGCTCGCAGATTCGGTTTCTCCTGAATGACGTTCCCGTCGTCGTCTTCGATGTTGTCGTCATACCCCAGCATCGCAAACTGAGAACAAAATGCTGCAAGTTCATGATTATATATTTTTGAATCCTGCGAGAACCACGCCTGCCGGAAGGAAATATCCGTTTCGCCCTTGACGCCGTCGATCTTGAAGGTCACAGGCTGCGGCTCCGGGTCGGTCGCCGTCCCGGCAGCGCCGGACCCGGACCCGCCGGCGGGATTAGAAGATTCTGAGATTCCGGATTTGAATTGAAAAGCGGGCCGAACGCCTTCGTAGGTGTTGCTGACGTAACTGCCGTTCATGACAAAGCCGTCGTTTTCGACGATAGGCGCGAAGTCGGAGCGCCACCCCGGCGAACGCAGCCACCATGAAGGGTTGACGATGTGAGTCCCTAACCCCTGACATTTCGCGTAATCCGTGCCCTGCGCGCGCCGGGCGGTATCATTAGCGCTGCCAGATGAGCTGAACCCGTATGTAGCGTTCAGCATATCGTGATAGGAAAGCAGAAAGATTTTATCCGTTGTTGACGTGCTGTCATATTGAGAATCATCGGTCGAACACGCGCTGTTGTCCAGCACGGTATTGCCGATCAGAGCCTGCTCCGCGGAGGAAAAGGCGTTATTATAGAAATCATTGATCAGCCAGCTACGGATTGAACTGGTCGCGTAATCGTTGGCGTAGACGCTCTGCGTTTCATCCTGCCAGTATTCATCATTCGCTTCATAAACTGTATTTTGATACGCTTGAGAGTCGATAATCTTCTCGCTCATCACCAGCCCCGCGGCAGGATCGAGAACCCTCCATTTGAGGGTTTCCCATTTGAAATAATACGTCGTCCCGCAGGAGTATCCGTTGTCGTCCTGATATGTTTTTGAACTTGACGCCGTGTGACCGGTCAAATACGGTCTGTAGGTATCAAACGTCACGGCACGGTATTTGTCTCCGTCGTATACAATATCGGCATAGCGCATCCAGTCGCCGGGCTGCATATTGCCGTCGTGATAGTCCCCCGTTCCGGAGTAATAGCCGTAGCTGATCCAGTTTTTATCTATGTCGTCCAGCGCGGCGATCGTCGCCTTGTCGGTCACCTGAGTCTGCGGGTAGCCGCCGAACTCGATGATATCGCCGACAGCGTAAGATTTCGCCGCCGCGACGGGCAGCGCGGTCTTCGCCAGATCCGACAATACGCCGAACGGCGCGAGGGATAAGATCATCACCGCAGCCAGCAGGATCGAAAGAATTTTACCGCCTGTTCTTTTCATACCGAAAACCTCCGATTATAGTATATCCGATATTACCTTATAGAATTGTATAACAAAAAACAATGGAATTGCAACGGGATTGATAAAAAAGTCGCCGAACGGTCGAAATTCCGTGACGAACGGTCCGTTACGCGGGCGGGTGACCTGTTACGCGTTACGCTTTTCCTGCGCAAGCAAAAAAGCGCAACAGATTCTGATCGTGAATCTCCGGATGTATTTCGCCCTTTTATCGTACCATAAAAGAATTAAAAACACAAGAGCAAATAATACAAATTCCCGTATATCTATCCGTTTTTCACCGTATATCTTGAATTTTTATTTTATTTATGTTAGAATCCGTATTTAATACGGATAAAACCCACGGGCGGAGGGTCCGCGTTTTATCCGGCAAAGGGGGATTTTTCCATGTCCATGACGTTCCTGCGCAAGCTGCCGATCCCGATGGAGATCAAAAAAGAGTTTCCGCTGACCGAAAAGGCGGTCCGGATCAAAAAAGAGCGCGATGAGGAGATCGCAAAGGTCTTCACCGGCGAGAGCGAAAAAATGGTGCTCGTGATCGGCCCCTGCAGCGCCGACCGGGAGGACGCGGTGCTGGAGTATATTTCCCGCCTCGCGCGGGTGCAGGAGGAAGTGAAGGACAAGCTGATCCTGATCCCCCGCATCTACACCGGCAAGCCCCGCACCACCGGCGAGGGCTACAAGGGCATGCTGCATCAGCCGGACCCGGAGAAAAAGCCCGACATGCTGCAGGGCATCATCGCCATCCGCGAGCTGCACTCCCGCGCCATCGACGAGCTCGGCATGTCCTGCGCGGACGAGATGCTCTATGTGCAGAACTACCGCTATCTTGACGACGTGCTCTCCTACGTCGCCATCGGCGCGCGCTCGTCGGAGAACCAGGAGCACCGCCTTGTCGCCAGCGGCATCGGCGTGCCCGTGGGCATGAAGAACCCCACCGGCGGCGACCTGGGCGTGATGATGAATTCCATTACCGCCGGGCAGGCGGCGCACATGTTCGTCTACCGCGGCTGGGAGGTGGAGACCACCGGCAACCCGCTGACCCACGCGATCCTGCGGGGCAGCGTGGACAAATACGGCGTGGCGCATCAGAATTATCATTATGAGGACCTGCGTCTGCTCTGCGACCTGTTCGCGAAGAAGGAGCTGAAGAACCCCGCGGTGATCGTGGACACGAACCACTCCAACTCCGGGAAAAAATATCTGGAGCAGATCCGCATCGCCAACGAGGTGCTGCACTCCGCCCGCCACAACGAGGAGATCCGGCGCATCGTCAAGGGCTTCATGATCGAAAGCTATCTTGAGGACGGAGCGCAGAAGATCGGCGAGGGCATTTACGGAAAATCCATCACCGACCCCTGCCTCGGCTGGGAAAAATCGAAAGAACTCATCTATTCCGTCGCGGATCAGATCTGACCGACGGTCACAAAAATCCGAAGGCTGCCGCGCCGTAACCGGCTCAGGCTTTCCCTCTGAAACAAAAGATATACCACGAAAAAACGGACCGCCGCGGCGATCCGTTTTTTGCCTGTTATCAGGAATCAATAATTTTCCTCGTGAATCTCGAAATATGCCTGCGGATGGGCGCAGACGGGGCAGATCTCCGGCGCCTTGGTGCCGACCACGATGTGTCCGCAGTTGCGGCATTCCCAGACCTTGACCTCGCTTTTCTCGAACACGGCGGCGGTCTCCACGTTCTTCAGCAGGGCGCGGTAGCGCTCCTCATGCTGCTTCTCGATGGCGGCGACGCCGCGGAATTTCGCCGCCAGCTCCGCAAAGCCCTCTTCTTCGGCGGTCTTCGCGAACCCTTCGTACATATCCGTCCACTCATAATTCTCGCCGTCCGCCGCCGCGGCAAGGTTCTCGGCGGTGGAGCCGATGCCTTCCAGCTCCTTGAACCAGAGCTTCGCGTGCTCCTTCTCGTTGTCGGCGGTCTTCAGGAACAGCGAGGAAATCTGCTCGAAGCCCTGCTTCTTCGCGACGGAGGCGAAGTAGGTGTACTTGTTGCGGGCCTGGGATTCGCCGGCAAAG